>CAZULI010000001.1:0-20864 GCA_964621095.1 uncultured Acidimicrobiaceae bacterium
ACAACGATCAAAGGAATTGGCCCAGCGTTTGCCGCACGCCTCTCGGAGTCCGGGATCACCACCTTTCCCGAGCTCGCCGCTGGGGATGCCGCCACGATCGCCGAGATCGCCAATACGACCGAAACCACTGCACAACGCTGGATCGATGATGCAGCGTCACACGTGTGATGCATGGTCTATCTCGCTGACCCCGAACACCTCGGTGATCTTCTTCCCGACGAACCCCGGTACCGCACCGATCAACTGATCGAGTGGCTGTACCGCCACCCGGTACTTGAAGCCGATGCAATGACCAATCTGCCGGCATCCGTCCGCGAGTCCATCGCCGAGGATCTCTGGCCGTTCAATCTCGAGGTCGAACAGTTCGGCGATGGAGGTGCCACCAAAAAATGGCTGTTCCGCTGTCACGACGGCTCCCAGATCGAGACCGTCCTGATGGGGTACTCGTCACGGACGACCCTGTGTATCTCCTCCCAGGTCGGGTGTGCGATGGGGTGTACGTTCTGTGCAACCGGTCAGTTCGGGTTCCGTCGCCACCTCTCCGCCGGTGAGATCGTGGCCCAGGTCGCCTACGCAAACGCCTACCTCGGGGCAACACCACTCCCCCACAGCCCCGACCGGGTCACCAACGTGGTGTTCATGGGCATGGGGGAGCCACTGGCGAACTACCGCCACACCCGGGAGTCCATCAGGCGCATGATTGAGGTCATGGGCATGTCGGCACGATCGATCACCGTGTCAACCGTGGGGTTCGTACCTGGGATGAGACAGCTCATCGAGGAACCATGGCCGGTGAACCTCGCCGTCAGCCTTCACTCCACCATCCCTTCGAAGCGATCAAAGCTGGTCCCCATCAATGACCGGTACCCCATCGAGGAGGTTGTGGAAGCAGCCCACAACTACTACCTGGCGAAAGGTCGACGGGTCTCACTCGAGTGGACGCTCATCGCTGGTGAGAACGATTCGGACGAGGAGGCGATCGGGCTGGCACGCATCGCTCGCGAGATCCACGCCCATGTGAATGTGATCCCACTCAACCCGACCCCGTTGAGCACGGACCGCCCCCCGGACCAGGACCATGTCAGACGGTTCCTCGCCACCCTGACGCGCGAGCACCAAAACGTCACCCTCCGCGACACCCGCGGCCAGGACATTGACGCCGCCTGCGGCCAACTCCGCCACCGCGTTACGCGTACCCAGGGTATGAACCCACCCTCACGGTCGGTTACAGCCCATAGAATGAGAAGAAAGGAAGCAGATGCAACTTGAGGCCGGCCAGAAGGCACCAACATTCACCGCTGCTGACCAGACCGGAACCGTCCGCTCATCGGAGGAGTTCGCGGGATCCAAACTGGTCATCTATTTCTACCCCAAGGCGTTCACGCCGGGCTGCACCACCGAATCCTGTGACTTTCGTGACCGCCACGAGTTCCTTCAGGCACAGGGGTATCAGGTGCTCGGCGTCTCCCCCGACAAGCCTGACAAGCTGCAGAAGTTCAAGGACGAGTACCACCTCCCGTTCGATCTTCTCTCGGATCCCGACCACACCATGGCCGCCGCATACGGCGCGTTCGGCACCAAGAAGAACTACGGCCGTGAGTACCAAGGCATCATCCGATCGACGTTCCTGATCAACGAGGACGGAACGATCAAGGACGCTCTCTACAACGTGAAGGCGGCCGGCCACGCGGAACGAGTCGCAAAGTCAGTCGAGGACTGATGGCGATCAGAACGGCCGTCTTCCCTGTTGCGGGGCTTGGCACTCGGTTTCTCCCGGCAACGAAAGCGCTCCCAAAAGAGTTGCTTCCCGTTGTCGACACCCCCCTCATCCAGTACGCCGTCGATGAGGCCATCGATGCAGGGATCGAGAACCTGATCTTCGTCACCGGCCGGGGCAAGAGCGCGATCGAGAACCATTTCGATGTCTCGTACGAACTCGAGGCAACACTCAGATCACGGGGCGATACCGAGACGCTCGAGATGCTCGAAGCCATCCGACCCGTTCCGGGCCAGGTCGCCTACGTCCGACAGATGGAGCCGCTCGGTCTCGGACACGCCGTGTGGTGCGCCCGCCACCTCATCGCAGACGAACCGTTCGCCGTGCTCCTCGCCGACGACCTCCTCCACCCCTCCGGTAACGCGCTCAAGGAGATGATCGCCGAGCATGAAGCGACGGGTGCCAACATTCTCCTCGTCCAGGAGGTTGACCCCTCCCACACGGAGCGGTATGGAATCATCACCCCCGGTGAGTCCACCGGCACCGCAACCAAGGTGACCGGGATCGTCGAGAAACCGGCGACGGCGGACAGCCCTTCGTATCTCGGGGTCATTGGCCGGTACATCCTCAATCCGTCGATCATGGATGAACTTGCTTCGACCAGGCCGGGCACGATCGGCGAGATCCAACTGACGGATGCCATCTCCTCGGTTCTCGGATCCGAACCGGTGCACGCCGTGACCAACCCTGGTGTCCGCTTTGACTGCGGGACCAAGATCGGCATGATCGAGGCAACCATCACCATCGCCCTGGCCCGTGACGATCTCAGCGCAGAGGTTCGCGCACTCATCGAGCGACTGGGATAGCGACCGACCAAGATCCGTATCCTGCGGGTATGACATCACAGAACGAAGGCGAAACTATGGCAAAGCTGGAACTCCTCCATGAACATGGGCAATCCATCTGGTACGACTACCTCCGGCGGGACATACTGACCGATGGAGGCCTCGCAGACCTCATCTCGGATGGCATCAGGGGTGTCACCTCCAACCCATCGATCTTTGAGGCAGCCATCGCCAAGACGAACCTCTACGACGATCAGATCCGTTCCCTTCCGGATCAGACTCCTGAAGTCGTATTGGACACACTCGTCATCGACGACATCCGCGCCGCAGCAGACATTCTCGCCCCCGTGTACGACGAGTCCGACGGGGAGGACGGGTTCGTCAGCATTGAGGTCTCCCCCTACCTCGCCAACGACACCGCCGGGACGATCTCAGACGGGATGAGGCTCTGGGAGGCGGTCGATCGACGCAACCTGATGGTGAAGGTGCCTGCGACGGCCGCCGGGTTCCCTGCCATGGAGGAGCTGACGGCAGCGGGGATCAACGTCAACGCAACCCTGATGTTCTCCCTCGCTGACTATGAAGGTGTCGCCAACGCGTTCATCCGCGGGGCACGGCGGGCTTCTGATCCTGCGATCCTTGCATCCGTTGCCTCGTTCTTTGTCTCACGTGTCGACGCGTACACCGACAAGGCTCTTGAGCAGGTCGGTACCGAGGAGGCCACAGCATTGCTCGGCAATGCTGCGATCGCCAACGCAAAACTCGCCTACCGCCGGTATCAGGAGATTTTCGAGGGGGACGATTTCGCAACCCTTGAGGCGATCGGGTGCCGGCCCCAACGGGTGCTGTGGGCATCGACCTCCACGAAGAATCCTGCATACCACGACGTGATGTACATCGAGGAGTTGATCGGACCCCGGACCATCAACACGGCACCACCGCACACGATCGAAGCCTTTCTCGACCACGGTGTGATCAAGAGTGGCTCCCTCCTTGAGGGGGTCGATGATGCAGCGGATCTCATCAACACCCTCCCCAGGCTCGGTGTCGATTTCGACGCCATCACCCGCCAGCTTCAGGTCGATGGGGTCGATGCGTTCAAGAAGGCGTATGAGACCCTTCTGGGAGCCATCACCACCAAGCAGCAACAAGTGGTGGGCTGACGCCAGCCCTGCGCTGAGTCCAGAGCGTCAGATCGCTCCGCACAGCCGTCCTCCTCCGATCAGGGGGTGACGGCACTGCACCACCTGCTACGGGATCACATCGGCGTCCACACCAATGCGACTGGATCCAACGGTCCCGAACGCTCCAAGGGTTCGGTCCTGGTCGAGCCACGCCGTCGGGCCACTCTCCAGATTGGCCACCGAGGACGGCAGCTCCAACCGGAACACGGACATCCCATCGTGGTAGTACGTCAGGCTCCCCTTCATCAACTCGGCGAGGATGCGTGACACCGACAGTCCAAGCCCGACCGACCCCGGCCGCCCGGCAGTCTCGTACGCCCGTTCATACGGTTCAAAGATCCGCTCCCGATCCCGCTCCGCTATCGGGTTGCCGCTGTCCCGGACCTCGATCACGCCGACACAACCGCTGACGCCAACCACCACCTCGATCTCACTTCCACCGTATCGAATGGCGTTGGAGATGAGATTTCGAAGGATCTGGCGGAGCCGGATCGGGTCTGCATCCACGGTGATGTCCGCGACACGGGAGTTGATGTCAACCTCGGATTGGGCCGCAAAGCTTGCGAGGACCCCAGAGACCTCCTTGGCAACGCTGACCGGCATGATCTGAACCGCGACGTTGCCGATGTTGGCACGAGCCGTCACCAGGAGATCCTCGATGAGGTCCGCCATGTCCTCGCTCTGGCCGATGAGCATGGCGGTGAACTCTGCCATCTCCTCATCCGAGAGGGTCATCCAGCGTTGATGCAGTTCATGCGCAAGTCCACTCACCACCGTGAGCGGCGTCCGGAGTTCGTGCGACACACTCGCCACGAACGCGTCCTTGGACTCCACAAGAGCTTTGAGCCGGGAGTTCACACCAGCCCGGTCGGCTGCTGCTGCGAGAATGCTCGCCACGGCTTGGAGGAAGTTGACATCATCGGGGGTGAAGCCACGTTCATCCCGGGAGAGGGCGACCAGTGTTCCGAAATGAATCTCCGTTCCCGGAACCACCAACGCAACGCACGACTGGTACCCCTGCTCCAGAAGGGCAGGGCCAACCGCCCTCATGTCGGTTGCCGATCGCACGAGAACGGGGGCGGCGGTCATGTGGCTTCGGTCTGCCATCGCCGCAAAGATGGTTGCGTCCATCTCGGTGATCGAGCCCGAGCCGACCAACTCAAGGACACCCTTTGCGTCGCGTTGGAGGACGACCACGGCATCGGTGGCAAGCACCTGGGAGACCACGGCCGACAGCGCCTCGCACAACTCCCCGATGTTGGTGCTTTCGAGTGCCATTTGGCCGATCGATGCAGCGGCCTCCTGCTGCGCTGCCCGTGTCCAGAGTTCGTCCTCGATCCGGCGCCTGGCGGTCACATCGACCAGGACCCCCTCGTAGAACTGACCTCGCTCCGATTTGATCAACCGTGAAGTGTCGCGTACCCAACGAACGGAACCGTTGTGGGTCTTGAGCTGCCACTCATACCCCGCCACAACGCCAGCCCTGATGAGGAGTTCGCTGAGTCGATCACGCTCTGACTCGTCCGCGTAGTACGACCGTGCGTCCCTTCCGATGATCTCATCCTCGCTCGTTGCCCCGACGAGCTCCACGAACGCCCCGTTCACCCGAGAGATGCTGCCATCGGAATGGCTTCGATACAGGGCGACCGGAATCCGCTCGAAAAACGTCTGATAGTCGAGACGCGTCTGACGGAGCTGCTCGTCAGCAATCACTTGGCCCGATCGATCATGGACCATCAGCTGCATGGCAATGTTGGGTCCATACTCAACAGCGTTTGCTGACAGACTGACCCAGACGACGTGGTTGTCGACGTCACGGAACTCGAGCTCCTGGTTCTCGACGGTCTCCCACAGGTTGAGGACCTGCCCCCGGATCTCCCGGAAACGGCGAGCCGAACTCTTGGCGACGTAGTTGACGATCTTGGTCGCCACGATCGTCCCACCCCCGGGTGCCAACATCGTCTCGGCGGCTTCATTGGCGTACACGATCAGATGCTCGACGACGACAATGAATCCAACGGGTGCGGTGTCCATCAGCTTGCGGTACTGCTCCTCCCCCGTTTGGGCGGCATCGCCAACCGCCCTGAAGTAATCATCGATGAGGCTGAAGGCGAGAAACCCTCCCCCGAGACCTGCGGCGGCACCGAGGATCACGAGAGGGCTCCCCTCGGAAACCGCATCGAGCTGCCAGGACGCAAGGGTGGAGTGCGCCAGGCCGACCACGACGAGCTTGGAGAGTTCAAGGGTCACGGCAGACACCACGACAAATCGGCTCTCGCGCTTTGAGCCAAGGAAGACGGCGTACCCAATGGCCAACATCGCAAGCATGAGTGCCAACCCGTTGGCGTTCATCGGGGCGATCCAGAGGCCGTACGCGATGACCAGGTCTGAGATGGCAGCGGCCTGGATCCCACTCCCCACGCGCAAGGCGCGCACCACGAATGGATTGATGGTTGACAGCACCAGCACCACCGTGCTCAGGAGGACCATCCGGGCGCCCATTCCGGGCACAAACAGCAACGGTGTCCCCCCGGCGAGATAGACCACGGCGCGCACGCGTAGAAGGGTCACGATCAAGTGCCCTCGCTCCTTCCGTGCCGTCATGGCAGAAGACATGGCTTCCTATCGGCACATCGGGATTGGTGCTTGACGAAAGCCAGAACTCAGACGAGGCGGACGAGACCAGAAACGGCGGTGATCACGCCGCCGAACCGCCAAGCGGGAGGAACCCGCCCGATTCCGTTCTCACCGATCAGGGATCGCACTCGCTTGGCTCGCCGCTGGCGTCCGCACGGACGCCAGCATCCTGATCCTTGATCACTGATGCAACCTTGCCACGAATCCGGTCCAGATCAGGCACTGGATGTCCGAGAACGTCATACCCGGGGGCGTAGTAACTGGGCTGGATCCCCACGGTGACGACGTCAGAGAAATCGAGACGGGCCGCCATCTCGATCATGTCTGCTGCGAAGCTCACCGGCAGATCCGTCACCAGTGAGCCATCAAGGGCGTCGACAATGGCGCCGAGACCACGAAGCAACGTGAGGGGTGTCGATTTCGCGGCAACAGCCCGCAACAGGCAGCGCTGGCGTTGCATTCGGCCGTAGTCGCCACCCGATTTCCGTCGCTCGCGGACATACGCCAACGCTTCGCGCCCGTCAAGATGGTGCCAACCGACGCCGACGTCCACGATGGCCCAAGGCTCACCCTCACGGGGAGGAGATACCTCTGCCTTCAGGGGCTGTTGCACATAGACGTCGACACCGCCGATTGCCTCGACGATGTCGACGAACGCTGCCATGTCGACCCGGGCGTAGTAATCGATCCTGAGACCCATCGCATTGGAGAGCACGTCACGAAGCGCCGCAAGACCGGGATCCACCTCGTTGGGGTACGTCTTGGTCCACCCACGTGTGCGGGGATACACCTCATTGAGCTTTTCGGGGAAGCACCGGCACGGTTGGTAGCTGCTGGGTGGGGGCGGAGGAGCGGTTGTGGTGGTCGCGGTGGTGGTGGTGGTTTCCTCCCCACCCTCGCCCTCCGTTCCACCGTCCGAGGGAGGCGGCGTCGGAGCCGTCGTCGACGGGGGTGACGTGGTTCGGGCGTGACGATCCTGCTCAAGGCTTGAAAACGCCGAACCCCAACCCGGGGGCAACGGCATGCTTCCCAGTTCCCTCGAAAACCCGAACAAGGCAGCTTTTCCGGTCTTGGGGTTGATCGTGGCAACGATCATCGTGTCGGTCAGCATCGTGCCTCGCCCTGCGCCGGAGTCAATGCCGACAAGGAGAAACGTGATCCGATCAGCCCCGACACGATCCTCCAGCGGCACCAGTTGACCATCAACGAGTTCTCTTTGGGTCAGTTCCAGATACTCCCTGAGGGCAGCGATTGCATCCGGATCCCCGAACCCCTCTTGAAAGATGGGGCTGCGCATCATCATCTCGATGCGCTCATCATCGTCGTACGTGTTCACAATGTCGTACGTCTCGAGCACCGGATCAGCGACCTGATCGTCGTCGGCTTCAATGGGAGTCACCGGTGCAGCGAGCGGTTCGTCACTGCTGACAAACACGATGTCAAAAAGACGCATCGCGTGGAGGGTCGTCGTTGCCACAACGATGTGCGGCACCGCCACGAATGCAACGAGAACGAGCCCACCAGCAGCAACCGCCGGTCCCAGTCGGCGCCGACCGGTGTCCATGGCAAGGGTGTATGCATCGTACGCACCCGCCAACCGCCAGAGGGAGGCGAGAACATTTCCGGCGAATATGCCCCAGAGTGCCGGCTTGGAGACCGCGGCCCGCAAGAGATCGAACTTGTCGATATCCAGGAGCAGGTACGCCGCGACAATGAGAACCATGGGTGATGCCCACAGGACCGCTCTGAGGTACCGTCGCAGGTAGAGATGTCCGGCACCCGGAATGAGGACGCTCAATCCGGCAGCGATCCACGGGCGGTACCGTGATGACGACGGTGGCGGGGTGCGATCCACCTCAGGAGTCATGTCATCCCTGTCGGAATGATCGTTGTCAGCCAACCGTCACCTTCCTCGTCCCGGTGTTGCCGACAGAAACGTACTCGCCGCACCGTTTATCGATGATACGACCGGGCGCTCCATCAGACACGACACTCCGAATCATCACCGGAGGCAAACAGGGTGGCGTCGGTGGCGTTGAAGATCACCTTCACCTGGGCCTGGATCCGGGCGAGATCCGGGACCGGCTTGTTGCGGAAATCAACATACGGTGAGTAGAACGGGGGACCGAACCCGACGGTGGCGATGTCCTCGAACCCCAATGATGCAGTGTGCTCAAGGAGGATCGGGAGATAGCTACGAGGGATGTCGGTCTTGACGCTCTCGGCCATGGCTTTGGACAACTGTGAGAACCGAGTCAGAATCGTCGAAGGGGTCGCCTTGGCCGCCACGGCCTTGAGCAGACACCGCTGCCGTTCCATCCGTGCGTAGTCACCACCCGAGTTCCTTCGCTCCCGCACATACCCAAGCGCATCCAGACCGTTGAGGTGGCGCCAGCCGGGACTCACCGAGACGATGTGCCACGGATCCCCTTCCCGAGTGGGGGACATCTCGATGGACACGTACCGTGTCACGTACACATCGACGCCGCCGAGCGCGTTGACGACGTTGACGAACCCTCGCATGTTCACCGATGCGTAGTAATCGATCTCAAGGCCAAGGAGGATCTCGAGCGTGTCACGCAACGCAGCCAGCGCGGGGTCCCGTTCATTCGGATACAACGCCGGTGCGTCAATGGCGGCAAACAATCCATTGATCTGGTCGGCGTAGCAGCGGCAGGGAACCCACTGGTCCGGCACGCCATCACCATCGGCATCCGTCCATCTCCGACGCTCACTCCAGTCCGTCATACGCTGGTCAAGGGCGTCGAACTCCTCGCCAAGATTCGCGTACTTCCGGTTGTTCCGGGCCTCGGACGACAACCATCGACTGGGAACCGGGAAGTGGGTCATGTTGCGCGGAATCCCGAAGATGGCAGCCTTGCCGGTGGTGGTGTCCAACGTCACGACGTTGATCGAATCGGGCCGGGATCCTGATCGCCCCGGCCCTCCGTCGCCACCCACCAACAGGATGGTGATGCGGCTGTCACCGTCAGCCCGATGGTCGAACGAGTCGCCGCTGCGCTGATCCCTGCTCGGCACGAACTCGCTCACCTCGCCCCCATCATCGGTACCGATCAGGCTCGGGTCGTAGCGTTCAACACCGGGGATCGTGGTCGTCTCCTCAACAACGGCTTCGGGCTCGGTCGTATCAACCACGTCCCAGGCGAAGACGTCGTCATCCTCGAACGCAGGAGACTGGGGCGCTTGGTCTTCGTCACTCACGAAGATTTCGTCAAGCGCATGGGCGGCATCAAGGGTGTACTGGACCACCACGAGATGGGGCAGCACAACCACGGCACACAACACAACCACGACGGCGGTCTTCCACCATGGGTGCGATCCGGGTTCCAGGGTGAACGCATCCGTCACCGCAAGGACGCGCCAAATGACGATGACAAGATTGACCACGAGGATCGATTTGAGGACCGCGGGACGTACGGCGTACCCGATGAGATCGAACGCCGAGAGATCAAGGATGAACATGCCCGCGATGACACCAGCCACGATCGGCAGTGCATACAGTGCACCGCGACGCCACCGCCCCATGTACCCCTGTCCAAGACCAGGGATGATTGCCGAGAGCGCCGCGGCAATCACACCATTCTTCTTCACACCACTCCCGCCTCGCCGCTCCCTCAACTCTACGCAGATACCAGAAATGAGGGAGGACGAATGAGTGGTTGCTCGGGTCAGGGCGTCAGCGGGTGCAAGCAAAACGAAGGCTCCCCATTACCCTCACCCAGTGCCTGACCACTCCCTTCGTAACGTCGCGCTCATCGCGCATGTCGACCATGGCAAGACGACCCTTGTCGATGGGCTTCTGCGCGCCGCTGGTGTCTTTGAGGACCATGAGAAACCGATCGAACGCATCATGGACTCCAACGACCAGGAGCGCGAGCGGGGCATCACCATCCTTGCCAAGGCCGCGTCGATTGTCTGGAACGGTGTCAAGATCAACCTGGTGGACACCCCGGGACACGCCGATTTCGGAGGGGAGGTCGAACGGGCGCTGGCCCTTGTTGATGGTGTCCTCCTCCTCGTCGATGCCGCAGAAGGACCCATGCCACAGACTCGCTACGTCCTCTCCAAGGCCCTTGCACGATCCCTTCCCGTGGTGGTCGTCCTCAACAAGGTCGACCGACCCGATGCCCGCCCCGTTGAGGTCGTTGACAAGATCTACGAACTGTTCTTCGACCTCGATGCCAGTGAGGATCAGATCGAGTTCCCGATCGTGTCGGCCGTGGCCCGTATGGGGATCGCCGTTGCGGGGATCGGCACCCCGGACGCTGATGGCTCCCTGGCACCGATCCTCGATGCCATCATCGAGACCATCCCCGAGCCCGAGGGGGACGCCGCTGCTCCTCTCCAGGCATTGGTCACCAATCTTGATGCAAACGAGTACCTGGGGCGTCTGGCGATTGGCCGGGTGATCCGTGGAACGCTGGTCGCTGGCACCCCGATCGCTCTGATCCAAGGGTCAGATCTCCCTCCCATCAAACGCAGACTCGGCCAACTTATGGGGTTTGCTGATCTTGGCAAGACCGAGGTCGCCACACGCCAGGCTGGGGATCTCTTCGTTGTCGCCGGCTTCCCAGAAGTGCAGATCGGTGACACATTCTCCGATCCCGACCAGATTGACGCCCTACCGCGACTTGAGGTTGATGAGCCGGTGCTGACGATGACGTTCGGCGTCAACACCTCCCCACTGGCTGGGACGGAGGGGACCTACGTCACCTCACGCCAGATCAAGGAGCGCCTTGACCGAGAGGTACTGGGAAACGTCTCGATCCGCATCGGGGAGACGGCCTCCCCCGAGATCATTGAGGTCGCAGGGCGGGGGGAACTCCAGCTTGCGGTCCTCATTGAGTCCATGCGGCGTGAGGGGTACGAGCTGCAGGTCTCACGTCCGGAAGTCATCATCAAGATGATTGATGGCAAGGAGCATGAGCCGCTCGAAACCGTCACCGTCGACATCCCCGACGAGTACGTGGGTGCGGTGACCCAGGCGATCGCACCGCGCAAGGGCCGGGTCACCCAACTGGCCCCGAACCAGCATGGCAGGACGATCATCACGTTCAGTGCCCCATCCCGTGGGCTCCTCGGGCTGCGTTCCCACCTGATGACGCTCACGCGTGGCACGGCCCTGGTCAACATGCGCCACGAGGGCTGGGTGCCGTGGGTGGGGGAACTCCCCCATCGACATGGCGGCGCGATGGTCGCCGACCGTCGCGGGACCTCAACCGGGTTCGCCCTCGACAACCTGCAGAAACGTGGCGAGCTCTTCATCGGTGCCGGCGTCGAGGTGTATGAAGGCATGATCGTTGGTGAGGCCTCCCGACCAGAGAACATGACCGTCAACGTCACCAAGGGGAAGCAACTCACCAACATCCGTACCCACTCAACAGACGAAGCGATCAAACTCAAACCACCGCGCGACATGGGTCTGGAACCTGCCATCGAGTGGATCGCAGCCGATGAACTCGTCGAGGTCACCCCCAAGTCGATACGGATCCGCAAGAGACTGCTGACCGAGTCCGATCGCAAGCGGGCAAAGGCGAGATAGAGGAACGGCAGCTCACCCGATAGCGTGTGCCGCCGTTCCCTCTCGGTCTAATTGGTGGGGAGTACCTGGGGCGATGGGTCGATCACCCAGACGCCGACGCTCTCCGGGACAACGACATCAGCAGCGTTGACCGCGCCAAGGAACCACGCATCCACGGCCTCGTACTTCGCTTTGGACTCGAGGTACGTAAGCACGTCTTCCACGGTGGCCTCCGTGCGGGACGACAGGAGGATGATGTGGTACCCGAACGTCGACTCAACCGGCTCCGTTGGTACACCGATCTCGGCGGTCATGGCGGCCTCGCCGAACTCGGGGACAAACTGCGATGGCGCGACACAACCGAGGTCACCACCGTTGACGGCGGACCCGGTGTCGATGGAGAGCTCCTCGGCGAGGTCGGCGAACTCCTCACCGTTGCCGAGTCTCGTCATCACCTCATCGGCCTCCTCCTTGGTGGCCACCAGGATGTGGGCCGCACACACCTCGGTCCAATCGAGGCGGTACTCCTCCAGCTCGGCGGCGGCGTCCTCCTCCGTCGGCTTCTCGTAGGAATCCTGGAGACCTTCCTCGACCGCTTGCTGGATGATCAGCTGGCGGGCGTACATGCGAATCCCCTCGTTCGATGCATTCACCTGTTCCAGGTACTCCTCAAGCGTCGCGTCGGGGGAGAACTCAGACCTGAGTTCGTCGACCTTCGCATCGATGTCCTCCTTGGTCGGGGAGACGGAGAACTCCTCGGCAGCCTTCTGCACCACCGCCTCCCACTGGATCGCGACGCTGAGGAAGCGCAGGAAATCAGCGTTCGTGATGGCTTGGTCCGATTTGCGGACCATGCTCTCAACCTCCCGGCGAGTGATGTCGACACCGCCAACGGTCGCAACCACGGGTGACGAGCTGGAGCAGGCGGTTGCCACGAGGGCAACGACACCGACAACGAGCATGAGACGTTTCATTCTCTGAAAAACCTTTCGCATCTGGATGGACAAGGCTATGGACGTCAGCTTGCTACGACATGCACCACGAGCAAGAATCACATGAATCCACCAAGATCGCCGATCGACCGCAACGGCATGCTCCACGGAGGGAGTGGAGTCGGGAACCACATGCACCCGTCGGTACGTCAGACTCCAGAGTGTAAGGAGCACCCATGAAGAAGATCTCTGTTGTCGTGGCCATCGTGGCACTCGCCCTTGCGGTATCGGCGTGTACACCGCCCATTACCGTCCAAACACCAACCATGTCAAACGACGGAACGACACTCGGTATCTCGGTGAGTGGCGTCGGTGAGGTCACCGGCACGCCAGACACATTGACGATGTCGTTTGGCGTGTCGGTGATACGTGACTCCGTGTCCGAGGCCGTGTCGGTGGCAGCCGAAAAGGCCGAAGCCGTCATCACGTCACTCAAAGCCAACGGTGTCGCCGAAGAAGACATCCAAACGGCGAACTACGCGGTGTATCCACAGTACGACTGGAGCAACAACGCCCAGCGGCTCGTGGGGTACCAGGTCAGCAACTCGGTGAACGCCAAGATCCGAGACCTCGCCACGGCAGGAACCGTGATCGACGGCGCAACGGCCGCAGGTGGCGACGAGACAACCGTGAGCGGCGTCTTCTTCTCGATCGAGGACAACGAAGCGCTCATCGAAGCAGCCCGCGAAGCAGCTTGGAATGATGCGAAACAGAAAGCAGAACACCTCGCGTCCCTCGCAGGGGTGACCCTGGGAGACCCCGTCACCATTGCTGAGACGTTCACACCAAGCCCTCAACCACTGGAGTACCGTGAGTCGGTGTACGCGATGGCAGATGGCGGTGTCTCCACGCCGATCACACCAGGGGAGCAGCAGGTCGCGGTCTCACTCTCGGTCCAGTTCTCCATCACCCGGTGACCGGCGGTCGTCAGCGGTGTGGGTGGTCAGATACTGCTCACACCGCTGGTGACCCCACGCGGGGGTGCAGGGAGGACGAGCTCCCGGTAAGGTGTAAGCATGACCGTCCCGCTCCAGTGACCGGGGCGGGACGGATCGGTGGCGGATGCGGAGCAGAACAGGAAGCGAGATGAGACCTGTGCGAATGACCATTGCACTCGGGCTGCTCACCCTCGTCGCGACCGCGTGTGGTGGATCAGCCCCTACGACCACGACAACCACTGAGCCGGTTGAGTTCACCCCCACCTCAACCGTGCAGACAACCTCGACCACCACATCAAGTACCACCACGACGACGTCCCCACCAAAGATCGGCGCAACGACAACGATCCTGCGTGTCCAACAGGACCTGGCAGCGCTCGGCCTCTTCGACGGCTTGATTGACGGCATCGCTGGTGAGGAGACCCAGAACGCCATCAAGGCGTTTCAGACCCAACAGGGCATCCTTGCTGACGGCGAGTTCGGACCCCAAACCGATGCGGAGCTCTACCCGCTCCTCATGAAGGACAAGGAGTACGTCGAAGGGGTGCAGAAAGCACTCACCACGCTTGGTCTGTACACCGGTCCGATCGATGGCAGCTTCGGCAAGGGGACCAAGGCAGCCATCGAGAAGCTGCAGGGCTCATGCGGCCTCGAGCAGACGGGAAACTTCGACATCGCGACGCGTCTGTGTCTGGATGAAGCCGCGTAGGGGCGTTGGCTACTTCTTCAATATGAATCTGATCGCAAGAATCGCGATCTCGTAGAGAACGTAGAGGGGGGTTGCAAGCATCATGAGGGTCAGCGGGTCTCCGCTCGGTGTGATGAACGCTGCAGCTATGAGGATCAGGACCACCGCCCACCGTCGTTGGGATCGCAACGTCCTGCTCGTGAGCATGCCGAACGCAGCGGCGGCGAACAGGAATACCGGGAACTGGAACGCAACCCCGAATGCGAGCAGGAACCGCATCGCAAACCTCAGGTAGTAATCCGCACCGATGACGGGCACCAAGGCGTCGCCACCAAACCCAAGCAGGAAGACGAGGCCTCGTTCCAGGGCGACGTACCCCACCAGGACCCCCGAGAGAAAGAGAAAAGCGAGGATCGAGACGATCGGAATGACCCACCGCTTCTCACGCCTCGACAGAGCTGGCTCGACGAACCTCCATATCTGATACGTGATGACGGGGCTTGCCAGGATCACCCCGCCCCACAGGGAGAGCCGCATGATGACGCTGAACGCTTCGGTCACCTTGAACGTGGCGAGCGCGGCGTCAGGTTCAAGTCTCCGGTACGGCTCCACGAGCAGGTCAAGGATCTGTTCGTTGTAGATGAACGCAACGACCGTGCCGATCGCGACCGCGATGACTGACTTGATGAGGCGTTGACGCAGCTCAGCGAGATGCGCTGCCAGGGGCATGGACCGCGCCGTCACGGGAGCGTCTCTCCATCGTTCTCGTCGTCAGTTGCGGGTTCGTCCACGGAAGGCTCCTCGGCTGGGGACTCCTCGACACGTGGGGCTGGCTCGTACCCCACCCGGTTCGGATCCGAGCCGCTGAGATTGGTGTCCCCGAGTCCGGTGAAGACGGCCCCGGCCTGCCGCAGATCATCCTTGATCCCCTCGTAATCCTCGCGCGCCTGCCTGACCGGATCAGCTGCATCCCGCCACTCCCCGGAGATCTCCTGAGCCAACTGGGACGTTGCCTGGCGTGCCTGGGCGACCAGCTTCCCGATCTTGCGCGCAAACTCGGGAAGTCGATCGGGACCGAAGATGATCAGGATCACCAGGGCGATGGTCATGATCTCTGCAAAGGAAAGGCTGCCCATACTGAAACGATAGCTTTCGCCTCAGAACTTGCCGCTTTCGACCGGCGGCGTGTAGCAGCCCAGCTCCCGATTCTGTGGGCTGTAGCCCACCGTGGCGGTGGGTTCATACCCTGGGTACGCGAAAAAAGTGGTGAGTGAGTGCTCACTCAGTTGTATACTGGGGTGGTGATGGCCAGATCGACCCGTGCAAAACCCATGCCGACTGAGGACCGCCAAAGGGCGATCCTTGAGGCGGTCACCCCCTTGATCGTTGAGCGCGGATCGAAGGTGACCACGGCGGAGATGGCTCGCGCGGCGGGGGTTGCCGAAGGGACGATCTACTCGGTATTCCCAGACAAGCACTCACTCATCAGTGCCGCCGTTCAGGCCTCCCTGGACCCGGCCGCCGTCGAGCGTGCGGTCGGTGCCATCGATCCCACCCAGCCCCTCACGAAGCAACTGCAGGCAGCTGCAACGATTCTTGCGGACCGGATCGACCGGGTGATGGCGCTGTTCGTTGCGCTGCGGTCACTCCCCGATCACCGTTCCCATGATGGTGGACACGCCAAACACTTCGTTGCACAAACCGAGGCCGTCATCACCCAGACCATCACGAACCTCCTCGAAGGCCACCGGGATGCACTCTCAGTCGCACCGGTCCAGGCCGCGGCAGCTCTCCGTGGCCTCATCTTTGCGGTCCGCCACCCCATGCTCCCACCCGAGCAGTGCCTCACCGTCGAAGAAGCCGTGTCCATCCTTGTCTCGGGCATCACCAACCGGGAAAGCGCGTAGGTCCCCAATGCTCATTCGTCTGCTCCGGAGTCACCTTGCGCCGTACAAGCGCTGGATCCTCATCATTACGGGGTTCCAGTTGGTGGCCACCATCACCTCACTCCTCCTGCCCAACCTGAACGCCAACATCATCGACAACGGCGTCATCCTGGGTGACACCGGCTACATCATGCGGGTCGGCTCGATCATGCTCGGTGTGTCACTCCTCCAGGTCGTCGCGTCGATCGCCGCCGTGTACTTCGGTGCCAAGACGGCCATGGCGTTTGGGCGTGACGTGCGCAGCTCCGTCTTCCACACCGTCGCGTCGTTCTCACGACGGGAGGTGTCCTTCTTCGGCGCTCCGTCACTCATCACCCGCAACACCAACGACGTCCAACAGGTGCAGATGCTCGTGATGATGAGCTTCACCCTCATGGTGATGGCTCCCATCATGATGGTCGGCGGCATCATCATGGCGATCCGTGAGGACGTCGGTCTGTCGTGGCTCGTTGCGGTGGCCGTTCCCGTCCTCGGGGTCATCGTGGGCATCATCGTCTCCCAGATGGTTCCGGCGTACCGCAAGATGCAGCGGCGGATCGACACGGTGAACCGGGTCCTGCGCGAACAGCTCACCGGGATCCGGGTTCTGCGTGCGTTTGTCCGGGAACCGCTTGAGACAAAACGGTTCGAGACCGCAAACAGGGAACTCACAGAGGTATCCCTGACCGTCGGGCGCTGGATGGCAGCGATGTTCCCGGTGGTGATGCTCATCATGAACCTCGCCAGTGTCGCGGTCCTCTGGTTCGGTGGTCACCGTATCGATGCCGGCGCAATGCAGATCGGGTCCCTGAGTGCGTACCTCACGTACCTCATCCAGATTCTCATGTCCGTGATGATGGGGACGTTCACGTTGGTGATGGTTCCACGAGCTGCCGTGAGTGCCGACCGCATCGTCGAGGTCCTCGAGACCGCTTCCTCCGTCGCCCCACCTGAACATGGCATCACCATGGAGAACCCACGTGGGGAGCTCAGCTTCCAGAACGTCGAGTTCACCTACCCCGGCGCCACCTCGCCCGTGCTGAAGAACCTCAGCTTCACCGCCCGCCCGGGACAGACAACGGCGATCATCGGTTCCACCGGCGCGGGGAAGACGACCCTCGTCAACCTCGTTGCCCGTCTGTTCGATGCCACGTCGGGGTCGGTCCTCATCGATGACGTCAACATCAAGGATCTCGATCCCGAGTTCCTGTGGAACCGTATCGGGTACGTCCCACAGGCTCCGTATCTGTTCACCGGAACCGTTGCGTCAAACCTCCGCTATGGGAATCCCGACGCCACCGAGGAGGAGATGTGGCGAGCCCTTGAGATCGCACAAGCACGCGGCTTTGTCGACGAGATGCCAGAACAGCTCGAGACCGCCATCGCACAGGGGGGTACCAATGTGTCTGGCGGCCAGCGTCAGCGGCTCTCGATTGCACGGGCGTTGATCCGCAACCCTGAGATCTACCTCTTTGATGATTCGTTCTCGGCGCTCGACCTGACGACTGATGCAAACCTCCGGGCTGCCCTCAAACCCGTCACCGCCGATGCAACCGTGGTGATCGTCGCCCAACGCGTCTCAACGATCATGGACGCCGACCAGATCGTCGTCCTCGATGACGGCGCCATCGTCGGTATCGGGACTCACGAAGAACTCCTCGACAGCTGTCAGACGTACGCCGAGATCGTCGACTCCCAACACATGGTGGGGGTGGTGTGATGGCTGGACAGAACACCAAGCCGAACGGCAAGGGCGATCTTCAGGTCACCGAACGGATCGTGTCCCAGGGTGGGCCTGGTCACGGTCGGGGTGGCGGACAGATCGCCCAGAAGCCACTCGCATTCAAGGAGTCAGGGAAACGGCTGCTTGGCCACCTCAAACCCCACCGAGTCAAGGTGGTCTTCGTCTTCATCGCTGCCATGGTGAGTGTCGCGCTTGCGTCCGTTGGGCCGCGGGTTCTCGGCCGAGCCACCGACATCATCTTCGCTGGTGCCATTGGTGGCAGATTGCCCGCTGGCATGACCCAGCAGCAGGTCATCGACGCTGCAGTTGCCAGGGGGGAAACGCAGATTGCCAAGATGCTCTCCGGCATGGTCATCACACCGGGAGAGGGGATTGACTTCCATCATCTCGGCACCATGCTCCTGATCGTCATCGCCATCTACCTCGGATCGGCATTCCTCGCCTACCTCCAGGGGTACCTCCTCAACGACGTCGTGCAGGACACCATCTTTGCCATGCGTGCCCAGGTCGAGGACAAGATCAACAAACTCCCCCTCAGCTACTTCGACCGCCAGCCACGGGGGGAACTGCTTTCGAGGGTCACCAACGACATCGACAACGTCTCACAGAGTCTCCAGCAGACGATGAGCCAGCTGCTGACGTCGCTGCTCACCGTCATCTTCGTGGTGACGATGATGTTCCTCATCTCGCCGACCCTTGCGTTGATTGCGCTCATCTCGATTCCCCTGGTCATGGTCCTTGCCGCCGTGATCATGAAGCGGTCCCAGAAGCACTTCGTGACCCAGTGGCGGCGCACGGGAACGGTCAACGCTCAGGTCGAGGAGGCGTTCACAGGACACTCCCTCGTCAAGGTGTTCGGACGCCAGGAGGAAGTCCAGGCAGCGTTCGAGGTCGAGAACGAGCATCTCTACAAGGCGAGCTTTTCGGCGCAGTTCCTGTCGGGGATGATCATGCCGATCATGATGTTCATCGGCAACCTCAACTACGTGATCATCGCGGTCCTGGGTGGGTTGCGGGTTGCCAGCGGGACGATGAGCCTTGGCGACGTCCAGGCGTTCATCCAGTACTCCCGCCAGTTCACCCACCCCGTCACCCAGATCGCCTCCATGGTGAACCTCCTTCAATCAGGGGTCGCCTCAGCCGAACGGGTCTTCGAGCTCCTTGACGCCGTGGAGGAGGAGCCGACGGATCATCATCCCAGAATGATTGACGACCCCCACGGGCGTGTCGTGTTTGAGGATGTCTCGTTCCGGTATGACCCGGATCAGCCCTTGATCGAGGACCTGTCGATGACCGTCGAACCGGGCCAGACCGTCGCCATCGTTGGACCCACGGGGGCGGGGAAGACGACTCTCGTGAACCTGATCATGCGCTTCTACGAACTCGACGGTGGCCGCATCACCCTCGATGGGCTCGACATCTCACGCATGCCCCGTGCAGACCTCCGTTCCCGCATCGGGATGGTGCTCCAGGACACCTGGTTGTTCAAAGGAACGATCCGCGACAACATTGCCTACGGGAACCCCGAGGCGACCGAATCTGAGATTCGCCAAGCCGCCGAGGCAACGTTCGTGGATCGCTTCGTCCACAGTCTCCCCGATGGGTACGACACGATCATCGATGACGAGGGGAGCAACATCTCGGCCGGCGAGAAACAGCTCATCACCATCGCACGGGCGTTCATCGCCCAGCCCGCGCTGTTGATCCTTGATGAGGCAACCAGCTCTGTCGACACCCGCACAGAACTCCTCGTCCAGCAGGCCATGGCAGCCCTACGATCGGATCGCACAAGTTTCGTGATTGCCCACCGATTGTCGACGATCAGGGACGCCGACCTCATCCTCGTGATGGAGGACGGGCGCATCGTCGAGCGAGGGACCCACGACGATCTCATCGACGCCGACGGCGCGTACGCAGCGCTGTACAACTCACAGTTCGGCAACACCGACCCCATGGCTGGTGCCGCATCCGCCCCGGTACCGGGGTAGGGCACCGCCCAGACGATCGATACCGGCCTCTGGTTGGTTCGTCATCCACCGCTGCTCCGCGGACCTCGACACTCCCCCGCTGTGGTTCCCCCATGACCACAACACCAGCAATCATCTGCATGTGAAATCTTTCACCAGCAGAGTTGGTGTCGTGGTTCCGGGCCGTCCCCTCCCTTCTCCTGAGATGATCCGGAAGGGTGCCATTTCCCGATAAACCCTATGAACATAGGGGTAAACCGGAGGTGCTTGACATGCACGCTTGCAGAAACTGTGCTACTGTCCTGTCACGAACGGAGGCCCATGTGAAAAAAGTTACAAGACGTAAATTTCTCAAGGGATCAGCTGTTGCGGCAGCCGGTGCCTATGTCACCACCCAGGCGTTTGACAAAGCCTTCACCTTCTTCCAGGCGGCGCCTGCGATCGACAACCCACTCGGGTTCTACCCCAACCGTGACTGGGAGTCGATCTACCGCGACCAGTACGCGTACGACAGTTCGTTCACCTTTGTCTGTGCACCCAACGACACGCACATGTGCCGACTCCGCGCGTTCGTGCGCAACGGCATCATCATCCGCATCGAGCAGAACTACGACGGGGGGAACTACCGGGATCCCGACGGCAACACCTCAACGGTGGCTTGGAACCCCCGCGGTTGCCTCAAGGG
>CAZULI010000001.1:20874-30553 GCA_964621095.1 uncultured Acidimicrobiaceae bacterium
GGGGTACACACTCCACCGCAGGGTGTACGGTCCGTACCGTCTCAGGACCCCGATGTTGCGGGCTGGCTGGAAGGAGTGGGCCGACGACGGGTTCCCCTCCCTCTCTGACAACCCCGAGCTGCGCACCCAGTACCGGTTTGACCGCCGGTCAGAGGACGAGTTCATCCCCATGGAGACCGACGAGATCGACGCCTACGTCGCGCGGGGGCTCCAGGCCATCGCCGCGACGTATTCGGGGGACGAGGGTCGTCGGCGCCTGATCGACAAGGACGGCTACGAGCCAGAGATGCTCGAGTTCTGGGAGGAGTCCGGCGTCCGGACGATGAAGTTCGGTTCCTCCCTCCCCATCCACGGTGTCGCAGGCAAGTTCGGTCTGTCCCGGTTTGCAAACATGCTCTCCCTTCTTGACGCCAACGTGCGCGGTGTGGGTGAGGATGAGGCGGTCGGTGGCAGGGAGTGGTCCGAGTACACCTGGCGCGGCGATCAGGCACCCGGGTTCCCGTTCGTGCACGGGGTCCAGGCCACCGAGACCGACTTCTCGGATCTGCGCGAGTCGCGTCTGCTCATCCAGGTCGGCAAGAACCTCGTTGAGAACAAGATGCCCGAGAGTCACTTCTTCCAGGAGATCATCGAGCGTGGTGGCAAGGTTGTCTCGATCGTCCCTGAGTACGGGCCCCAGGCATCGAAAGCCGACTACTGGATCCCGGTGCGTGCAGGCCTCTCCGACACGGCGCTGTTCCTGGGGATCGCCAAGGAGCTGATTGATCGGAAGCTCTACGACACCGAGTTCCTCAAGCGGTTCACCGACCTGCCACTCCTCGTCCGGCTCGACACCCTTCAGCGTCTGCGAGCCGACGAGGTGTTTGCGGGGTACCAGGGCAAACTCAGCCCGAACGCGGTGAGCTTCACCGTCCATGGCCTGACGCGAGAACAGTACGACCAGATCGGCGACCGCGTCGTGATGTCAGAACAAGGCAACCTCGTTGCCGTTACCCGTGAGGACATCGGCGAGAGAATGGTCGCGGCGGGGATCGATCCCAAACTCGAGTTCCGCGGGGAGATCACCCTCGCTGACGGGTCCAAGGTTGAGGTTGCCACCGCCCTGTCGATGTATCGCGAGCACCTTGCCGACTACGACCTTGACACGGTGATCGAGATCACCGGTGCACCGAGGGATCTCGTCGAACGGCTGATCGAGGACGTCGCCACCATCAAACCGATGGGGATCCACGTGGGAGAAGGCATCAACCACTACTTCCATGCAACCCTCCACAACCGGGCTGTCTACATGGTGTCGATGCTGACCGGCAACATCGGAGTCCGCGGATCGGGGGTCAGCACGTGGGCCGGCAACTACAAGGGCGGCATCTTCCATGCGGCTCCATGGTTCGGGCCAGGGGTTGGTGGGTACATCAACGAGGACCCCTTCCATCCGTTGCTGAACGAGGACGACCGGTACACGGCTGCATCGACCATTCACCGGATCCACGCTGAGGAGACCTCATACTGGGGGTACGGGGACAAGCCGCTGGTCGTTGACACACCCGGCGAGGGCCGCAAGGTCTTCACCGGGAAGTCCCATCTGCCGACGCCATCAAAAGTGGTGTGGTACAGCAACGCCAACCTGATCAATCAGGCGAAATGGGTGTACGAACTCGTCCACAACGTGAACCCGAAGGTCGACATGATCGTCGACCAACAGATCGAGTGGACCGCCTCGGCAGAGAACGCCGACGTCGTCCTTCCGGTCAACAGCTGGATGGAGTTCGAGACCCTTGAAATGGCGGGCTCCTGCTCAAACCCGTTCCTCCAGATGTGGAAGGGCGGCATCGAACCGCTGTACGAGAGTCGGGACGACATCGCCGTCTTTGCTGGGATCGCCAGAGCGCTCACCAACCTCACGGGCGACCAGTTGTTCGCTGACTACTACAAGTTTGCGACTGAGGGGCGCCCCGAGGTGTACCTCAACCGGGTCCTGGCAGCGTCATTCACCACCGAGGGGTACAAGGTGGAGGACATCATGAGTGGTGCGTACGGTGAACCCGGGGGCGCTCTCATGCTCTACCGGACCCTGCCACGGATACCGTTCTTCGAACAGATCCATGACAACGAGCCGTTCTCCACGGACACCGGCCGAATGCACGTCTACGTCGACACCCCCGAGGCGATCGAGTACGGCGAGAACATGATCGTCCACCGGGAGGCGGTTGAGGCAACGCCGTACCTCCCCAACGTGATCGTGTCGACGAGCCCGTTCCTGCGGCCACAGTCCTACGGCATCTCCAACGACGACACCGACGCAGGACGACGCCAGGTCAGGAACGTGATGATGCCATGGAGCGAGGTGAAGGCGACGACCAACCCGCTCCACCAGGAGGGGTACGAGTTCTTGTGCCTGACGCCGAAATCACGCCACTCGGTGCACTCCTCGTGGGCGGTGACCGATTGGCACTGGATCTGGAACTCAAACTTCTCTGATCCGTACCGAGAGGACAAACGTCTCCCAGGGGTCGGTGACACCCAGTTGCACATGAACCCTGAGGATGCGAGGCGACTCGGCATCAACAACGGTGACTACGTCTGGGTCGACGCCAACGCTGCGGACCGTCCGTTTGTCGGGTACACCCCTGACGACGACTACGCCGAAGTCGCACGGCTCATGGCCCGAGTGTCATACAACCTTGCGTACCCACCCGGGGTCACCATGCTCAAACACGCGTTCTACATGGCGACACCACTGACCGTCAAGGCACAGAAAGAACGTGCCGACGGTCGGGCGCTGTCCCCCAACGGGTATCAGGCAAGCTTCCGGCACGGTTCCCAGCAGAGCATCACCAGGGGGTGGGCGCCCCCGATGCACCAGACCGATGGGCTGTTCCACAAGAAGGCCGCGGCGATGGGGTTCACCTTCGGATTCGATCTCGACAACCACGCGATCAACACCTGTCCGAAAGAGACCCTCGTCAAGATCACGAAGGC
Organism: uncultured Acidimicrobiaceae bacterium; assembly: GCA_964621095.1. Classification (GTDB taxonomy): domain Bacteria; phylum Actinomycetota; class Acidimicrobiia; order Spongiisociales; family UBA5794; genus UBA5794. Next base: position 23,854 of record CAZULI010000001.1, read on the forward strand.
AGAGGACGGTGGCCTCGAAGGGAAGGGTTCCTGGATACCGGGAACCACCGGTGAGAGCCCCGGTTCTGAGAACGCCGCCATGCAGCAGTACCTCCTTGGGAATCTCACCACGGTGAAGGGAGGCCCGGCATGACCTCCTGGGAACCAGTACGGCTCCTGTCGGTACGGTCGGAACCGCCCGCCGAGTTCAAACTTGAGAAAGAGGTTGAGGCCGAGGATCCCCTCGAGCTCGTTGGGGTCACGTACCCGACCGACCGGGAGTCAGACACCATCGCGGCAAGGTGTTTCGTCGAGGAGTACGCGATGATCGGATGGCGTGCCGATGACATCGCTGCGCTCTTCACGTCCCCCGAGTACGCAGCGTTGTACCGCATGTTTTCGGTCTACGGATTTGGATTTGTCCAGGAGGCGATCGCCTCCGTCTTCCCTGATCAGAGGAGCTTCTGATGGCACAGGTACACAACTGGCATCTCGGCCGTGAGATGGAGTACCCGTATGAGGCGGGTACGTACGACCGACAGTTCGCTGCCGTGTTCAACATCAACCGCTGCATCGCGTGCCAAACCTGCACGATGGCGTGCAAGTCCACGTGGACCCACTCCCCGGGTCAGGAGCTCATGTGGTGGAACAACGTGGAGACCAAACCGTACGGTGGGTACCCGACGCACTGGGACTCACGCCTTCTCACGATGTTGGAGACGGCAAACCCGGGAGGCCAGACCTGGACCAGGAACCCTGGCCCAACATCTGCCCCGTATGGGCAGTTCGAAGGACAGACGATCTTCGAGGCGGCGGACCTGAGCGAACGGGTCCTTGGCTACATCCCCGCCGAGGATGACTGGAAGGCCCCCAACCGGTTCGAGGACCACCCGACGGGGAACTTCGACAAGGGTGCATCACTCCCAGAACATGAGGGGTGGTTCTTCTACCTTGCACGACTCTGCAACCACTGCACCTACCCGGGCTGTCTGGCTGCGTGTCCACGCAACGCGATCTACAAGCGTCCCGAGGATGGGATCGTCCTCATTGATCAGGAACGTTGCCGCGGGTACCAGAAGTGTGTCGAGGCATGCCCCTACAAGAAGGCGATGTACCGCCCCACGACCCGAACCTCGGAGAAGTGCATTGGGTGCTACCCGAGGGTCGAGGGAAGCGATCCCCTCACCGGTGGTGACCCCATGGAGACCCGCTGCATGACCGCTTGCGTCGGCAAGATCCGGATGCAGGGTCTCGTCAACGTCAACGCTGACGGGACGTGGATGACGGATCCGGCTCACCCGCTCTACTACATGGTGCATGAGGAGAAGATCGCCCTCCCCCTCTACCCACAGTTCGGGACACAGCCCAACATCTACTACATCCCGCCGAGATGGGTCCCGCGTGAGTATCTCCACCAGATGTTCGGACCAGGAGTTGACCACGCCATCGAGGCGTACACGCGGCCATCACGCAGGCTTCTCGCCGTGCTCCAACTGTTCCGGGCGACCCAGAAGATCATCTTCTCCTTTGATGTGGAGGAGGGTCCCAAGCTGAGCGAGATCGTCGTTGATGGAGAGCCGATGGAGCTCTTTGACGACACCGCCGTTGGGTTCGACCGGGACGGCAAGGAGATCATCCGGGTCAAGGTGGAGGATCCACTGATCGAACGTCCCGGAAAGATCAACTCGATATGAGGTGGTGGAGATGAGTGCGGTAGCAACACAGGAACGTCTTGAGGCCCAGGTCAGAGCCAACGTCTACCAGTTCCTCAGCAGCGTGATCCCCTATCCGAAGGCGGTCCCTGACCTTGGTGTGCTTGGACACCTCGAGTTCGAGGATGAATCCCTTGAGAATGCGCGACGAGCTCTCGTCGATGCACCGGCTGAGGTTGCGTCACTTCAGGCACAGCACCGCATCCTGTTCCCCGCGGTCGAGTCCCAGGACGCCCCCTCCTATGAGACGGCGTACTCAAAGCATGACGTGTTCCGCCAGGGCCAGGTCATGGCGGACGTCGCAGGGTTCTACCGTGCCCACGGTCTCCAACAGGGGGGCAGACTCAAGGACCGTCCCGATGGGATCGGGTCCCAGCTTGAGTTCCTCGGATTCCTCGTGGCGAAACAGGACCAAGCCCTCGCTGAGGGGAAGGAGGACGCCGTTGATGTGTGTATCGAGACCCAACGGCTCTTCCTCGCTGACCATGTCGGCGGGTGGGCCCCCGAGTACGGGCGGCGGGTCGCTGCGGTCTCCACGGATCCTTTCTTCATCGCTTTCGGAGACTTTCTGACGCTCTGGCTTGAAACGGAGATGGAGTACCTCGGTGCCGTCCCCAGCGAACTTGATCTCGGTGCTGACATGGGTCCGGCGGGGATCGCCACCCACGTCGCCGATCCGAGGGTTCGATGGGACGACGCCGGCTTTTCATGTGGAGACCCGCTATGACAACACAGACAACCAGTTCGCCACGGACGAGACGCTTGATCACGATCGGACTCGTCCTCATGGTCGCCGTCGGGTTCCGCATCTTCGAGGTGGCTCCCGCTGCGGCACAGTCCTCGATCCTGACATCGTGGAGTTCCGCCATCGATCCAGGGCTTGACCCCACCAGCTCCGTGTGGGCTGACACGCCTGCCACGCCGGTCCAACTCACCGCGCAGAACGTGACGCCGCCGATGAGCACCGGCGGGATCCCGTCGGTGAACGTACGGTCCGTGCACCACAACGGGACGCTGTATGTGAACCTGCAATGGGCCGACACAACCGCCGACACGAGCACCGCAGCCGTGGGAACGTTTGCGGACGCTGTTGCGGTGCAGTTCCCCTCAGTTGCGGCGTCGTCGGTACCGGCGATCTGCATGGGACAGGCTGACACGGCGGTCAACATCTGGCAGTGGCGTGCCGACGCCCAGGAAGGTGTCTCGGTGCTGCCACACGGTGGGTACGTGGACCTGTACCAGTTCGAGGACGACCTGTACTACCCCGCTCGGGCAGCGGGCAACATCCAGACCAGCGGGCTGATCGTCCAGAACCTGATCGCCGGGGGGTTCGGCACCCTGACACCGGTCGATGAACAGGTGGTTGCCGGTGCAGGCGCGCACACCGACCTCGGCTGGTCCGTCACCTTCGCCCGCCCGTTTGCCGCCCCAGGGGAGAACCAACCCACCTTCGCCACCGGTGACGAGATTGACGTTGCCTTCGCGGTGTGGGACGGAACCAACGAGGACCGCAACGGTCAGAAGTCGGTCTCGACGTTCCTCCGGCTCGGCATTGCGGCCGACGACTTTGCCGCTCCCCCGACGATCCCGGTTTCGAACACACCGTTTCCATGGGACACGCTTGCGATGATCACCCTCGCGGTCGTGGTTGTGGGGCTGGTCCTGGTCGTGTTTGGTCGACCGTCGAACGGTGAGGACGACCAGTCGGAACAGGCATGACGACCCTGCTCGCGAGGATCCGATCGCTTGACGTCGACACGGTTGCCCTCGCGACCTGGGCAGCGATCGCCCTTGCCACCGAGCTGGTGATTCTCCGGCTTCTGACGCGCACAGCAATTCACATTCCGGGTCTCGGTGAGATCGAGGCGGGGATCCGGATCTTCTCGGAAGCCGGTCGGATCGCGTTCAATGCAGCGTTGATCCTCGTGTTTGCGCTGCTGGTTGCGATGACGATCGACGCCGTCAACAAGGCACGATGGCCCCTCGTGGTGGCCCTGGCCGCAGTTGTCGGCGTTGCCATCGTCGCCCCACTCGGCTGGCTGCCTGAACCCGTCACCGACCTCATCACGATGGTGGTGGTCGTTGCCGCAGCCGTCCTCGGGTGGCTCTCGAGCGACGGCTCCTTGAAACGATCGGTCCCTGCCCTGCTGTTCGCAACGGCGTTCGTCGTCGCCGCGCTCCCCACACTCGTGGGGAAGGCTCACCCGGGGACAACCCTGCCGGTGGTCGGCATGTTGAACGTGGCTGAAGCACTCGCCCTCATCGGCGCGTGCTCCCTTCTCTCGCTCGTCTGGGGCAGACCCCGAAGGAGCGCACTCATCGTTGCCACCGTCGTCGGGGTCGTCACCGCAGCGATGTTGGCGGCCCAACCGGCGACGATCGAGATCCTGATGCTGTGGAACCTCGGTCTTGCCGGGTACTTCCCCTCAGTGGTGTACGGCGTTGCAGCAGGGATGTTCGCCTATGCGGCGGTGACATCAGCACAACGGGGCCAACCAGGGGTTGCCTTGGGGGTCGTGTTTGTGATCACAGGGGGCATCGGACTCCACAGCACGCTGCAGAGCGCGTCGTTCTTCCTCGGTGTCCTCGTGCTAGCGTACCCGCACAGCCTCACGGGCCGACGCACTCCGGCCGTCGATCCAACGGGTACCGCGGAGACGGCGGAGAGCGTCACCGCGTAGGAACCCCCGTTCCGGTCAGCGGGATGGTGGAACGATCGGTGGCTCTGATGACCACGGGAAGTTGATCCACTTGTCCGTACGTTTCCAGACGTACTCACACTGGATCACCGACCTCGGCTTCTCATAGAGCACCGCGATCCTCGTGGAGTTGACCTTGTCCGAGACGAACTCATGCACCTTCTGGAGGGTGTGGCCCGTGTCGGCGACATCATCGACCACGAGCACGTTGGCGTCGTTGAGATCGACCATGTCCAGATACGGAGGCAGGATGACGGGGACGTCCAACCGTTCATCGATGTCGGTGTAGTACTCGACATTCATCATGTAGCAGTTCTTGACCGAGAGGGCGTACCCGATCGACCCCGCTGGGATCAGCCCGCCGCGGGCAATCCCCAGAATGATGTCAGGAGCGAACCCGTCATCGGCGATCTGCTGTGCGAGTTCCCGAATACCGCGCCCGTACAGCTCCCACGTGAGGACTTCTCGTTCGTCGCTACTCCCCAAGGGCTCCATCCTTCGTTCACTCGTCACGCTTGCGGCCAAGGCGGGTTCATTGACCGCCACGAAACAAGCCTACGCATCAGGATTGACAAGCGTTCGGATGGTCGGGCGCAACGTCACGCGACGGGGTTGCAGCAAGGAACGTACCGCCTGCGTTGCCGTTGGTCCCAGCCCTGGTGCGCCGGCGTTCCATCGAGGTTCGCACCAAGGCGGTTTGACTTGACAACTCCTTCCTGAACTCAATACGATGGAACATACCGGTCGGTCGGTATGTAAGAAATCTCCGAGGAAGTAGGGCGTATGCCACCAGCCACAGCAACCTTGAACCGATCCGAAGCGACGGTTGCCAAGCTGATTGAGGTCGCCAAGACCCTCTTCATCGCCCGCAACTACGCCGATGTCACCACCGACATGATCGCCAGTGCGGCGGGGGTCACCAAGGGAGGGTTGTATCACCACTTCCCCAGCAAGGAGAGCCTCTACTCCTCGATGATGCTCGACGACTTCGAGAGCAAACGCCAGCTTTTCAGCCAGTCGGTTCGGATGAAAGGGACCGCCCGTGAGCGCCTCGCACGCCTGACCGGTGATTTCCTTGCCCTCCCCGCCGAGGAGCGTCAACTCGCAGGCCTGATCCGGCGGGACATCAACATCTTCACCGGTGAGGAGCGGGAGCACCTCGTGCGGGCGTATCAGCTCGCGCTCCCCGAACAGATCGAAGCGATCATCGCGGACGGCATTGCCGACGGTGAGCTCGCCCCTGCCGACGCCCGTCTTCTCTCCTGGTGGTTCGTCTCCCTCGTTGAGGTGGCGGTCAGCCGCTACGCAGACGAGACCCTTGGGAGCTCCCAGAACCGCCTTGACCATGTCCTCGCACTCTTCTTTGAAGGTGCCCAAGCCAGACCAAACCCAGCGATGTCCAACGGAGGGACGACATGACACTCACCAGTACACGCATTTTCACCGAGTGGCGCGACAAGCCCCTTGAAGACGCCCTCAGCGAATGCAGGGACCTGGTCGACTCCGCGGAGTTCGAGACCGTCCAACGGTGGCGCAACCAGGGCGGCAAGGTCGCTGGACACTTCCAGGTGTACTTCCCCGAGGAGATCGTCCACGCTGCGGGCATGCTCCCCTTCAAGGTCAGGGGTGCCCCGGTTGACCCAACGCTGGCAGACTCCCACTTCGGGTCGTACCTGTGCTCAATTATCAAGAGCTCCCTCGAGCTGGCGTTGACCAACACGGTGCAGATGGACATGTTCGTCTCCCACCCGATCTGTGACGCGGCACGCAACCTGGCAGCCATCTGGGGGCGCAACACCGACTACCCGGCACAGATCCTCTACCTCCCCCAGAACCCGAACTCCGCAGGCAGCGTTGAGTACCTCGCCCACGAGTACGACCGTCTGCGACGGCTTGCCGAGCAGGTATCGGGCAACACCATCACCGACGATGACCTGCGGGCGTCGATCGAGGTGTTCAACGAGAACCGCAGGTACATGCGTGAGTTGTACGACATCAAGCGGACCACCCCGTGGCTGATCGCAGCCGAGGACGCGTACGCCCTGGTCGCCCTTGCGGGGATGATCCCACGCGAGGAGCACAACGAGCTGATGGCAACGGTCCTCCCCCTGATCAGGGAACGTGACCTGAAACGGGAGGACCGCATCCGTGTCGTCTTCGAAGGAGGGTTCTGCGAACAGCCTCCGTTCGATCTCATCCGGATGCTCGGAAGGACGTGCTACGTGGTTGATGACGACCTCCTGATCGGGCTGCGAGCCAGACCGACGACAGTTTAGAAACGGGGAGTCCGCAGATGCCAGGTCCGTTGCA
>CAZULI010000002.1:0-28706 GCA_964621095.1 uncultured Acidimicrobiaceae bacterium
GGCAAGATCCGCAGTCTTGGCCGATCTCAGTTTGATCGTGCCAATGGTCGCCTGAGGAGTCAGCCCCCGGATCCGGTCAAAGACCTGGTTCAGCCTGACCGGCGTCCTCGCAAGAGTCGTCTGACGATGAAGACGCCACCGATGATGGCAGCGAGTGCCACAACGGCGTTGCGTGCATCGACCGTGATGGTTGGATCCCCTTCGATGGTCCCGGCAAACAGGACCCCGATCCGTGAGTTCTCCGCCTTGACGGTGTCGGCGATGGTGATCGCCGCTGTGGATGATGTGAGTTCAACGGTGTCCGAGTTGAGAATCCCGGTACCAGCCATGTGGAACGACGCGGTGCCTGCCTCGGTCAGGAGGACGCCACCTTGTTTCACCGTGACGTGTTCTGCTGAAACCGTCTGGACGCCACCCTGGGTCACCGTGACCGACGTTGCATGGACAACGCCCGCACCGCCTTGGTTGATCTCAACGACGTCCGCACTGACCTCATCAATCATCTCGATGTTCTGGTCCATGCTCGATCCTCACATAGCAGGGCTTGCACTGATTCTACGTTGATCGATGGGTCATCTCGCTGGTGCTGGTCCATCGCGAGGAGCGGACGATCACCTCATCGACTCTCGCGCCGCGAGTTGGACGTCCCGACCGGCCCGGATGTGCGCGACCATCTCTTCCTGGGCCCGTGCACCGTCCCCGCTCAGGAGCGCGTCAAGAAGAGGAACGTGTTCATCACTCACGTGATGGCTGTGTTTCTGCGGGTTGAAGGCGTGCGCGTACATCCGCAACCCGATGCTTCGCGTCCAGACCGAATCGAAGAGTTCCACCAGCACGGGGTTGTTCGTTGCCTCCACAACGGCGCGATGAACCCGCTCATTGGTCCGAAACGCCTCGGTGACGGTTGTTGGGATGTTCTCGGACTCGGACCGAACGATCTGCTCCAGTTTCGCCAGAGCGCTCGGATTGCCTTTTTCGGCAACCACCCGGGCCGCAAACCCCTCGATCGCGATGCGTGCTTCGTACAAGTCGTTGATGTCGTCCTCTGCGATGTCGCGAACGAAGAACCCTCGCCGTTGCACGAACTCAAGGATCCCCTCCTGTTCGAGGTGGAGAAGCGCTTCGCGTACCGGTGTCCTGCTCACCGCGAGCTCGGCGGCGAGTGACTCCTGAATGAGGCGACTTCCGGGAGGGATCGTTCCACTGACGATGGCGTCGAAGATCTGTTCATAAACGGACTCTGCCAGCCGCGTCTGGGTCTGTTCGATTTTGCTGAACACGGTCCTCCCTCTGGGTTGTCCGTACCGCACAGATTAGCTTCGCCGCACCGCAGAATTCCCGTCCTGCATCCTGAATACAACATACAGGAGGCGCACAGGTGGGTATCCGTGGCCATGGGGGAGCGCGTCAGAGAGCGCCCAGGCACATGGATCACGCATCTCCGGGTTCTGAACGCTCCTCCTCGTGCGGCCCATTCGGTGACCAGATCCCCCTTCCGGGGACGGTTGGGCCGGGCCCCCGTGTTTGAGTTGCACGCAAGGAATTTGCTGTATACCGTATTCAACCAGATCGGGTGGTGGCAGAACGCTGCACTCGCAACGGAGGTACCAATGTTCCATAGCAACAAACCGTTGGAAGGGTCCATTCGCAGACGGTGGTTCACGATGGTGGTGGTGATGGCACTCCTTGTGGCCGCATGCTCAGGATCAGCAGACGAGACAACAACAACGACGGAACCGGGTGGAGGGACGACGACAGCGCCACCGACGAACGGCTCAAGCACCCTTGATGACTGGTTGGCCGTGGACATGTCAGCGTGTGCAGACGCACCCACCGGTGACCCGTTCATCATCGGGTACGCCGCGGATTTCTCTGAGGTGGGTGGGTTTGCTGACGAACCGGGTGCAGCAGCCGCCAAGTTCATGGCTGATCTCATCACGTGCGCCGGTGGCGTCGATGGCCATCCGGTTCAGATGATTGTTGAAGACATCCAAGGTGACCCGGACGTGACCCAACGTGCGGCACGAGACCTGCTCGATGCCGGCGTCCATGCAATCCTCGGCCCTCCGTTCTCGGACTTCGGACTGCCGTTGCTCCAGGTGGTAGGTGGCCAGGTGCCGGTCATCTTCGTGTCTTCGACGGAACCGATCCTTGCCGATGAGAGTCAGCTCTCATTCCTGGGAACGGTTGATGACACTCGTCAGGCGACCGATGCAGCGCTCTTTGCTCGCGAGCAGGGGTATGGCACCGCGGTGACGTTCAGTATTCCGGGACCGTACTTCGGGTACAACCCTGAGATCTTTACCCAGGTGTTCACCGAAGGCGGTGGCACGGTTCTCGGCGACTACACCTTCAGCATGGAAGACAACGACTTCTCGACCCAGGTGAACGCGATCGCTGGGCTTCCCGAGGCGCCTGAGGTGCTGTACACGGCGATGCTCACCCCCCAGCTTGGTGTCCTGATGCCACAGCTGGCGGCCGCAAACATCACGCCGACGTACATCTTTGCTGATGCCGCCGACGCAACCCGTGTCTGGGATCTCGGGGAGATCTCTGAAGGGGTGTACTTCACCAGCCATGCATTCCCATCACCGGAGAACGACCTCCAGGCGTTCCTCGACAAGTATGAGGAAGTGACCGGCGCACCGCTCGACACGTTGTCGTTCGGTGGCTTGGCTGCGGACGCCGTGATTCTGATGACGGACGCCTTTGAGCGATCCGGCTTCCAGCTCGACGGGGTCGCGATCGGCAACGCCCTCAAGGAAGCATCCAACGTGAAGGTTGTGACCGGGACCGTCAGCTACAAGGGATCAAACGGGGTGCAGCAGAAGCCGCTGTACATCCTGCAAGTCCAGAATGGGGAGGTCGGTCTCGTCAAGATCATGGGCGGCTCCTAGAACGCGGGACATACATCCGTGCTGAACGTTGAGGGACTCACAACCCGATATGGATCCATCACCGGCTTGCGCGACGCTTCGATCGTCGTGCAAGCCGGTGAGATCGTCGGGGTCATAGGGCCCAACGGCGCGGGCAAGACCACCTTGCTCAACACCATCATCGGGTTGCTGAGACCGTCTGCGGGGAGCATCCTCTTTGAGGGTGACGATGTGACCGGGCTCAGCCCCGAGGCGATGCTCCGCCGGGGCATCGCACTGGTCCCCGAGCAACGGCGGTTGTTCACCGATCTGACCGTTGAGGAGAATCTCCTGGTGGCGGGGATCACCTGCAAGGTCCGGGACCGTCACCAGAGACTGGAGGAGATCAAGGAGCTCTTCCCCGTCCTCAGCGAGAGAAGGACGATGCTGGCTGGGTACCTCTCGGGTGGGGAGGCCCAGCAGTTGGCCATCGGCAGGGGGCTCATGAGCCGCCCACGACTCCTGCTGATGGATGAGCCCACTCTTGGGCTGGCGCCGAACCTTGTCTCCATGGTGTTCGATCTCGTGACCCGTCTGCGCGACGATGGCATGACGCTCATCGTGGTGGAACAGAACGCCCAGCGGCTTCTGGAAGTGGCTGACCGTGCGTATCTGTTGCGGACCGGCAACGTCGTGTCGCAGTCAACCGGCGCGGACCTCATGGGGCGTGACAGTCTCTTTGACGCATACCTGGGGACACCCAAGTGAACGTCTTCATCCAACAACTGGTTGAAGGCTTGGGCCAAGGCAGCATCTACGCCCTCCTGGCACTCTCGCTCGCCGTGATCTTTGGGGTGATGCATCTCGTCAACTTCGCCCACGGAGAGTTGATCACCATCTCGTCCTACGTTGCCTACGCGCTGTTGACTGCGGGGTACGGGTGGGAGGTCGTGGCTCCAGCGGTCCTCGTTACCTCGATCGTGGCGTCGGTTGCGATTGAGTTTCTCGCCTTTCGATGGGTACGGGGTGCGGATGAGTTCACCATGCTCCTGACGTCGTTTGGTGTGCATTTCGTCGTCAGCGCGTTGTTCCTGATGTTCGTTTCTGCCAAGCCTCTCGCCTTTCCCAAGCCGAGTTGGATCTTCAACACGGTCAACGTCCTCGGGATCAATCTTGAAATCTTTGACCTCGTGACCGTGATCGTCACGCTCCTGACGCTCATCGCCACGGCGTGGCTCCTGCGCAAGACCATGTTTGGCATCACGCTGCGCGCGGCATCTCTCGATTTTGATGCAGCCCGCCTGATGGGGGTTCGATCCAACGGTGTCATCCGAGGAGCGTTTGCGATGTCGGGCGCTCTGGCGGGCGTCGCGGGAATCCTGTGGCTGATGAGGACCGGTACCGCCCACCCAACCGCCGGCCTGACGCCGCTGCTGTTCGCCGTGATTGCGGTCGTTGTTGGCGGCTTGGAGAGTCTGAGCGGTGCGGTGCTCGGAGGGTTGGCGCTGGGAATCGTCCAGGTCATGCTTCGCGGCTATCTGCCACCGTCCCTGTCCGGCCTGACCGAGGGGCTGTTGTTCGTCCTCCTTGCGCTGCTGTTCATCTTCCGACCGCAAGGGTTGATCTCGGTGAGAAGGGCGGAACGAGTCTGATGAGAACGCGCCTCCTGGACCGGTGGGTACTGCCCTTGGGAGGGCAACTCGTGCTCCTCGCGGTTCTGGTGGCCGGGGGCATGCTCTATGCATCAACCGGCGGGAGTGGGCGTGATCTTCTGGTGAACCAAATGTTCATCAACGCAATTCTCGTCGTTGGCCTTCAGGTGTACATGGGTAACACCGGGATCATCAGCTTTGGACACATGGGGTTTGCCGCCATCGGTGGCTACGTGGTGATCCTGTTGGTGATGACTCCAACCATGAAGACGAACATCATCCCTGATGCGCCCACGTGGATCGGCAACATCCAGATGGACCCATGGACCGCAACCGCCATCGCGATCGTGGTCGTACTCGTGTTCACCTTCATCGTCGGCTTGGGGTTGATCCGTGCCGTACGAGGTGCAGGCCCTGTCGCTGCCACCATGATCACGCTTGCACTCCTGTTCCTCGTACGTGAAGTGGCATCCAACTTTGTCTCCCTCACGGCTGGGAACCGTTCCGGGTTGGCGCTGGGTGCAGGGCAGGGCCTCAACGGGAGGGCCTGGATCTACGTTGGATTGATCTTCTCGGTTGTCGTTGCCCGCATGTTCCGTGAGAGCCGGCAGGGACGACTCGGTCAGGCGATGCGCGACGACGATCTGGCAGCCAGGGCGATGGGAGTCAATCCGGCGGTTCCCCACATGACCGCCTTGCTGTTGAGCGTGTTGATCATCACCGTGGGCGCGTCGCTACGGGTGCTCTCCCTCGGGTCGATGACACCGAACTTCTTCTTTTTCGATCTGACCCTCCTGACCCTTGCAATGTTGATCGTCGGTGGGCGCGGGAGCGTGACGGGCAGCATCGTGGGCGTCGCCGTGATCACGGTGGGAAATGAGGTCACCCGAGTCCTGGCAAGCGACTCGGTGACGGTGCCAGGTCTCAACTGGTTCCTGCGGCCCGGGCTGTCTGCCCTCTTCCTCGGTGGTGCGATGCTCGGGTTCATGTTGCTACGACCACAGGGCATCCTGGGTGACCGCGAACTCGAGGACCCGTTGCGGCGTCGCCTCAGAAAACTCGCTGAGCCGCCCGAACCACCGGTGAGCCTTCCGCATCCAGGTGATGCCAGGCTGGTCACCCGTGGGATCACGGTGCGGTTCGGCGGCTTCGTTGCGGTCGACGATGTCTCTCTCGAGGTGGGGGTCGGTGAGGTGGTGGGCCTCATCGGACCAAACGGAGCTGGCAAGACAACGCTGATCAACGCCATCACCGGCGTCATCCAGCCAACGGGTGGTACCTGGCGTCTTGGCGATCATGACCTCGCGAGACTGTCGTCCTTCCAGGTGGCGCGGCGCGGTATTGCAAGGACGTTTCAGAATCTCAGATTGTTCAGCAACCTCACCGTGCGTGAGAACATCTCCGTTTCATCGATCGTTGCCGCCCGTCACCGCAAGGAACGCACGGTCCCCGATGGTGACGCGCTGATTTTTGCGGTGGGGTTGTGGGAGGACCGGGAAAGTCGTGCCGGTGAGGTCAACTACGGCGCGGCCCGAAAGCTCGAACTGATACGAGCCGCAGCGCTGGCGCCCGAGATCCTCCTTCTCGACGAGCCGACCGCCGGCATGTGGGAGGAGGACTCGGTGGCCATGGTCACCCAGATCCGGCAGGTTGCTTCCTGGATCGGGGCGGGTGTCCTCGTCATCGACCATGATCTCCACTTCATCACGGCGATTTGCGATCGGATCTATGTGCTCGACCAGGGGGAGATCATCGCCCACGGGACGGCCGCGGAGGTGAAGGCCGATCCGCGGGTCCAAGCTGCGTATCTCGGAACTGACGAGCCCGCCGACTGACCCCGTTTGTGTCTCGGCACCCGCAAGGCTGCCGAACCGGTCGGGTGAAGTGGCCAACCAAAGGAGATCGATGGGAACATCGGGGATGAGACACGAGAACAAGAAAGCGTTCATCACCGGTGCCGGATCCGGTATCGGACGCGAGACCGCGTTGCGTCTCTCCCGGGAGGGGGCGGGCGTACTTGTCACCGACATCAACGCCGACTCCGCAGCGGAGACCGCACGTATGATCGAAGCCGAGGGCGGGTCGGCACTCCACGCACGGATGGATGTGCGTGACCGAGCTGAGATCCAAGCAGCGGTCGCCATGGCAGACGATGCCTGGGGTGCCCTGCATCTTCTTGTCAACAACGCCGGTCTTGTGACGAAGCACTCGCTTGCTGATCTGACCGAGGAAGCGTGGGACCTCGTTCTGGATGTGAATCTCAAGGGTCAGTTCCTGGTCGCCCAGGAGGTCTCCAAGCTCATCGCCCGATCGGGGGGTGGTGCCATCGTCAACCTCTCGACGGTAGAGGCACTCGTCGTCGTCACCAGTGGCACCACCGCCCAGCCGCACTACAACGCGAGCAAGGGCGGGGTTCCCATGCTCACGAAGGCACTGGCGGTTGAGCTTGCAAGCGCAAACATCCGGGTCAACTGTGTTGCGCCGGGCCCCGTGGCGACCGATTTCTTTGATTATGAAGCGGTGACAAGTGACGAGGCCCTCGAAGCGATGAAACAGCGTCTCCTGGTGCCACGAGTCGGGTTGCCAAGCGACATAGCAGCGGCGATCTCCTGGCTCCTGTCCGACGACGCCTCCTACGTCGACGGCATCCAACTGCCGGTTGATGGAGGGTGGACGACACGGTGAACGAGTACCTCTTGGATCCATCCCAGATGGAGACCCTTGGCATTCGCACGGTCATCGTCGCGTCCCCCGATCTCGCCGGTCGTCTGATCGGGCGACGGGTACCCACGTCGCGCTTCCCACAGGTCGTGGAGAACGGCGTGGATGTCTGTTCCTGTGTCTTTGCTTGGGACGTCAACCAGGGGTTGGAGCTCCTGGAAACGAACGTGCTCCCCCTGTGCGGCCTGCACAACGGCCTCCCCGATGTCACCCTGCGGGTCGACCTCACGACGCTTCGTCGGGCGGCCTGGCTTGATGGGGTCGCCATTTGTTTTGCGGATCCGGTCGATGTGAAGACCGGTGACCCGCTCCCACTGTCGCCCCGAGTCATGCTCAAACAGGAGTTGGCGCGGTACGCCGAACTCGGGTACGCCCCCAAGACCGGAACGGAGTTGGAGTTCTACCTCTTTCTCAACGATCAGCGCACCCTGAGAGAGGAGGGGTTCCGGGGTCTGCGCCCAACGACGGTCGTCGCGTCCGATTTCATGATCCATGAGGGAAACGCGTACGAACCGTTTTTCCAGAAGCTCCGTAGCGATCTCGCCGAAAGTGGCGTCGATGTCGAGGCCGCCCAATCCGAGTTGGGTACCGGACAGTGGGAGATGACGTTTGTGTATGGCGATCCACTCGAGATGGCTGACCGCCACGCCTTGTACAAACTCGCCGTTCGCGACGCGGCGATTGCTGCTGGGATGTCAGCGACGTTCATGGCGCGCCCTCTCAATGTCCAACCGGGGTCGTCATGTCATGTCCACCTCTCCCTGCAGTCCTTGGACGGGGAGCAGATGTTCTGGGATGACGTCGCCGATGACCGCATGAGCACCGTGATGCGCTCCGCCATTGGTGGGGTGTTGGAGCATGCACCAGAGTTCATGGCTTGGTACGCGCCGACCGTCAACTCGTGGCGACGTACCGTCTCAACGGAGGCCGCAGGATGGGGCCGGACCTGGGGGTTTGACAACCGAACGGTCACGGTTCGGGTCCTTGGCCACAAACCTCAGCATCTCCGACTCGAGTTCCGACTCCCCGGTGCGGACACCAACCCGTATCTGACCTTGTCGGCGCTGCTCGCTTCGGCACGCAGCGGCATCGCGTCCGGCACCGAGTTGATGGCTCCGGTGACCGGGAACGCGTACGACCTTCCGTACGACGAGGGGATGCCGACGTCATTGCATGAGGCAACATTGGCGTTCGAGTCGTCGCGCCTGGCTGCCGAGGCGTTCGGACGCGACGTCATCGACCATCATGTCGTGATGCTCAACCATGAGTGGTCCGTCTTCCTCGCTGAGGTCTCCGCGTGGGATCTCGATCGATACTTTGATCGCATCTGATCGGATGGAACGCCACACGTTGACGCACCCCGATCTCGTCACCTGGATCGGTGGCGTCCCAGAACTCAGCGCCATTGAGTCGGACGCTGCACTCTTCGATCCCAACACGTCGATCCCGCTCCAGGAGTTGAGATCGTCCTCTCCGGCACAGACCGACCGGGCCATTGCAGCAGCAGCGTTCGCCCATGAGGCGGGGGAGTGGCGACGGGGTGGCGCCGAGGCTCGCTCGGTGGCGCTGCATGCGTTCGCCAAACGTCTTGACGAGATTGCTGACCGTGTTGCGGTGCTCGATGCGATCAACAGCGGGGTACCCATCTCGGTCACCCGCTTGTTTGCCGGATCGATGGGGGGGACCGTGCGAGCCGCGGCCGACAGGGCAGTGTCGGTGGGGGACGTCGATACCCTTCCGGCGGACGGTCGCACGGTGCAGTTGCGCAAGGTGCCGTGGGGGCCGACAGCGTTGATCCTGCCGTGGAACGCTCCTTCCGCCATGGCCACCAAGAAACTCGCGTACTGCCTTGCTGCAGGCGCCACCGCGATCGTGAAACCATCCCCGATGTCACCGTGGAGCGCCCTCCTCATCGTGGAGGCGGCCCAGGACACCGGGCTCCCCCCAGGAGTGATCAATCTCGTCCTCGGTGGCCGCGAGGTCGGCGAACAGTTGGTCGGGGACCCTCGGATCCGCGCCATCGCCATGACCGGCTCGACCCCCACGGGGAGAGGGATTGCAGCGAGGGCCGCGGCCAATCTGACGAGAGTGCAGCTGGAGCTCGGGTCGAACAACGCGGCCATCGTGCGCGCTGATGCTGACCTCGGCGCCACGGCTGCCAGCCTTGCATCGGGTGCAATGAAACTCTCTGGTCAGTGGTGCGAAGCCCCCCGCCGAGTCCTCGTGGATCACACGATCCTTCCACAACTCGTTGACGCTCTGTGTGAGGCACTGGCAGGGATGCGCCTCGGTTCGAGTCTGGAGGATGAGACCGAGATCGGTCCGGTGGCGTTTGAGGCCCGTCGTTCGGAACTGCGGTCACAACTCTCAGAACTCGTCGCAGGGGGAGCACGGGCGATCGAAACGGGTACGCCACCGGACGCGGGTTGGTTCGTGTCACCGACGGTGGTTGTCGGTGAGGGCATGAACCCGGAGCAGGAACTCTTCGGGCCGATCATCACCGTGCAACCGACCCGGGGCGACGACGATGCGGTCGCCATGGGAAACCAGGGTCTTCATGGCCTCGCCGGGTATGTCTACTCCGAGAACCTTGACGAGGCGATGGCGATCGGAGCCAAACTCGTGGCGGGCGAGGTGAAGGTGAACGGGTCAAGTGTGCTTGATCTCGCACCCGACGCCGTTCAGAGTTTCTTTGGGGGGAGTGGCATCGGCGGTCACGGTGATGCGGATCTCCTGGAGTTCTTCCGAGGTACCCAGGTGGTGGGTGTGGAGGCGCCGGGCCTGCCGATCTGAGGGTCGGTGTGCGCCCGGGTGTCCTGGTGCCACCGGTGGTTTCGGGCCACCAGGACACGGGTTCAGGGCCGCGTTCATCGGGGGAGTGTGGAGGTCCAAGCAGCGTTCTGTGCCAGTTGCATCCCTTTTGTATGCCGTGTACTGTATACAAGATATCGGTGACAAGGAGGCAGGTGTCATGTGTGGAATTGCTGGTCGCATCCTTGACAAGCCGGGGCCCGTGGGCGCAGATCTTGTCGAGCTGATGCAGGCCCAGCGGCATCGGGGGGCCGACTCCACCGGGTTTGCGCTGTACGGCACACCGCTTGAGTCGGGGTACCGCGTCGGGATGTTCCTTGATGATCGGTCCCAGGCCCCGAACGTCATTGACCGGTTCGGGCAGATCATGAACCGCCATGGTGCTGACATCGTGGAGACGCCGACCCTCAACGACGCGGACACACGCCACGGCGCACTCCGGTTCACGGTGTCGGAACCCGACAGCCCGATCGCCGATTGGACGGCTGAGTGCGACACGATCGGGGGTACTGAACTCCTCTCGGTTGGGCGCTCACTTGAGATCGTCAAGGACGACGGGGATGCAGCACAGGTGGCGGATCGCCACGGTGTGCGTGATTTCGTGGGAACGCACGGGACAGGTCACGCCCGACTTGCCACGGAGTCGGTCGTCTCACCCATCGCAAGCCACCCGTTCTGGGCGAGGCCGTTCCCGGATGTGGCCATCGTGCACAACGGCCAACTCACCAACTACTTCCTGTGGAGGAGACGCCTCGAGCATCAGGGGTACCGCTTCAGCACCGAGAACGATTCCGAGCTGATCGCCGTGTGGCTCTCTGACCAGATGAATTCGGGGACAACGCTTGAGGAATCCCTTCGGGCAAGCATCACTGCGCTTGACGGTGTGTTCACGTTCCTTCTGTCAACGTTTGATCAGATCGGGATGGCAAAGGATCGTCTCGCCATCAAGCCCATCGTCGCCGTTGAGACCAACAGCGAGGCCGCAATGGCGACCGAGGAACAAGCGATCCGGCACTTGTACGGGGGTGAGGTCGAACCGATCAACTACGACGGTCCGGGGATGGTCAAGGTATGGCCGGTCAGCACAGGAGTTGGGGTGTCATGAGTGAGATCTTGGAGATCGAAGTCGGAGATCGACCGCTACGAGAAGTCAACGCCGAGATTCGCACGGCGGTGGAGGAGGGCCGGGACGTCGTGCTCCACGACACACGCTCCCGCCACAACCTCGCGGTCGGGCTTCCACCGGGTGGCTCGGTGACGATCCCCGGTGGCGTTGGGTACTACTGCGGTGGGCTCAACACGGGATCACGTGTCGCCATCGGCCGGAACGCCGGTTGGGGGCTGGGCGAGGCGATGTCGGCAGGGGAGATCGTCGTGGATGGCTACGCCGGGTTGGGCGTTGGTGCATCGATGCTTGGTGGTCTTGTCCATGTGAAAGGGGACGCCGGACCGAGGGCTGGGGTCGCGATGAAGGGCGGGGACATCGTGGTGGAAGGGTCCGTGGGGTTTCTGAGCGGGTTCATGGCCCATGCAGGCCGCATCATCGTTCTTGGCGATACGGAGGACGCGGCCGGGGATTCGTTGTGGGGCGGATGCATGTGGGTGGCAGGAAACGTTCAGTCCCTCGGTGTGGACTCCAAGCTGGTCGATCCTGACGCTGACGAGGTGGACTCCGTCGAGGCACTGTTGACCGGTCTCGGGGTTGGTGACAGCAGTCGCTCGTGGAAAAAGATCGTGTCCGGACAGAAGCTCTGGCATTTTGACGCAAGGGATGCACAAGCATGGCTGATGATTTGAACAACACCACAGAGAGTCCCGTGATGCTGGAGGACGGGTCGAGTTCCGATCGTCCGGTCGGAAGTGTCTCGTCGTACGACCGTGGCAAATCAAGCAAGTGGACCCCCGAGTCGATCTCTGAGATCCAGGCCACCGCACAACTGGGTCGGTACGCCATTCGAGGGTTCTCGACGTTCCACAAGAATCTCCCATCGTTGGATGATCTGACGTTTGTTCCTGCAACACTCACGAGACTCCCCCTTGAGGGGTATCGGGAGGATTGCGATGCAACAACGGTGCTCGGTGATCGCCCGGGCCTTGTTGAAAAGCCGATCGAGCTCGCCATCCCCGTGTACATCGCTTCGATGTCGTTCGGGGCTCTGTCGGCCTCCGCCAAGGCGGCGCTTGGCAAGGGTGCCTCCAAGGTGGGCACCATGACGTGTACCGGTGAGGGTGGGATGCTTGCCGAAGAGCGTGAAGCATCCGAGACGCTGGTGTACCAGATGACACCGTCACGGTACGGGCTGGACCTCGATCACCTCCGGCGTGCCGACGCCATCGAGATCGCCGTTGGCCAGGGAGCCAAACCGGGGACCGGCGGCGTCCTCCTGGGGATGAAGGTCTCCGAGCGTGTGGCAAAGATGCGCACCCTCCCCATGGGTGTTGATCAGCGCTCCACGGTGCGTCACCCCGATTTTCTCGGAGCCGATGACCTCCAGGTGAAGATCGAGGAACTGCGTGAGGCGGTCAATTACAAGGTTCCGATCTTCATCAAGATGGGGGCGACGCGTCCCCGCTACGACGTCGCCCTTGCAGCAAAAGCCGGCGCCGACGTCATCGTCCTCGACGGCATGGAGGGCGGAACCAACGCCGCCCCCGAGATTCTGCTCGACCACACCGGCGTGCCAACGATGGCGGCGATCCGGGCAGGCCGTGAAGCACTCGAGGACGCCGGACTCGCCGACGACGTCAAACTCGTTGCTGCCGGGGGGATCCGGTCCGGGATTGATGCTGCGAAGGCACTTGCGCTCGGTGCGGACGCCGTCATGATCGGAACCGCCGCGAACATCGCGCTCGGGTGCAACGCGCCACGGTACGTGAAGGATTACGAAGCCATCGGAACATCCCCTGGTCAGTGTCACCACTGCCACACGGGTCTCTGCCCGGTCGGCATCCAGACCCAGGATCCCGAACTCGAAAAGCGAATGGATGTCGACGCCGGCGCCGAGCGGGTTGCCCGGTTCCTCACGGCGATGACGATGGAGATCACCTTGATCGCCAAGGCCTGCGGCAAGTCGAGTGTCCACAACCTGGAGCCGGAGGACCTCAGGGCGTTGTCCCTTGAGGCATCGGCGTTCACGGGAGTGGCTCTGGCGGGGATCGATCGTCCATACACGTGGTAGCGGATCACAGGCAAATGAATGGAGGCCGTCCATGACTGACAAACTTCTCCCCGGGACACACACGATCATTCTCGGCATTGGCGACCTGTGTGGAATCCTGCGAGGGAAGCATCTTCAGGCATCGATGTGGGAGAAGATCTCGGACCACGGCATCGCGATGGCGAGCGCCATCTTCGTCTTTGACATGACGTGTGACATCTGGGACACCCCGTTCTCCAACATGGACAACGGGTACCCGGACCTGTTCGTCACCCCGATCCCGGGAACGCTGCGACCGGTGCCATGGGCTGAGGGCACCATGCTCGCCTTCGGCGCTGCGACCCAGGAGAACGGCTCTCCCATACCGACCGATCCACGTCGTGCGCTCCAGAATGTGCTCGCACGGTATGACGAGCTGGAGTATCAGGTCAAGGTCGGTGTGGAACTCGAGTTCTTCCTCCTTGACCCCGAGACCAAGGCACCCAGGGACACGGGTGTCCAGGTCTACGGCGTCGCCCGCGGTGCTCAGTTCGAACATGTCCTCGGGCCGATCCGAAACCAATGCACCGAGTTCGGTATCCCCATCGAGGTCTCCAACCCCGAGTACTCGAGCGGTCAGTTCGAGGTCAACATCCGTTACGGCGATGCGTTGACGTCGGTGGACAACGCGGTCCTGTTCCGTAGCGCGGTCAAACAAATCGCCGCCGAGCACGGACTTCTCGCCACGTTCATGGCCAAACCGTTCACCCACGAGTCAGGGAACGGGTTCCATATCCACCAGTCCCTCTGGCAGGGCGACCGAAACGTCTTTGCCGATGGGCACCAGCTCTCTGAGCTCGGTCGGCACTACGTCGGAGGACTCCGCCAGCACATGGCGGAGTTCACGCTGTTCGGTGCCCCCACCCCCAACAGTTTCAAGCGCCGCGCCCCCTACACGTTCTGTCCCATGAACAACTCCTGGGGAGGCGACAACCGGACCGTCGGTATACGGGCGGTGGAGGGGCGCCCGGATGCGGTCCGCGTCGAACAGCGTGACGCGAGCGCCGAAGCCAACCCGTATCTCGTGGTCGCAGGACAACTGGTCGCAGGACTGCATGGCATGGAGGAGAAGCTTGATCCGGGGCCACGAAACAACGGTGACGCCTACGCCGACACGGAGGCCCAACCGCTCCCGATGTCCATCCCGGAGGCGGTGACGGCGTTGCGTGGCTCCAAGCTTGCCGCAGAGGCGTTTGACCCTCAACTCATTGAGGTCCTGATCCAGATGGCTGAGCGGGAGGAGATGTTCCTGCGCACGAACGTCACCGATTTTGAACGGGACCGATACTTGGAGGTGTATTGATGCGTATTGCTCGCGTGGTTGGCACGGCAACCGGGTCGGTCAAGGACCCACCGTTGACGGGCCAGACACTTCTCATCGTCGAGCCCGTGGATGCCCGTGGCGGGTCCATCGGGCCTCACGAGGTCGCCACCGACGCTGGAGTCGGCGCTGGGATCGGCGACTGGGTTCTGATGGCGACGGGTTCGTCGGCGCGTCAACCCGGCTCGACACGGGGTGTGGCAACGGACGCTTCCGTTGTCCTCATTCTCGAGGAGCTCAAGTTGGGCGCCGAGACGACGTACCGCAGCGGTTTGCAATGACCACACCAAAGAAAGCAACAAGACCCGCCGAGACGAAAAGTGATTCGATCCCGGCACAAGGAAAGGAAACGCGAATGGCGGATCAGTCGAAA
Source organism: uncultured Acidimicrobiaceae bacterium (assembly GCA_964621095.1). GTDB lineage: Bacteria > Actinomycetota > Acidimicrobiia > Spongiisociales > UBA5794 > UBA5794. Next base: position 14,931 of record CAZULI010000002.1, read on the forward strand.
ATGGCATTGGGCATGGTGGAAACGAAGGGGATGGCTGCAGCGACCGAAGCTGCGGACGCGATGCTCAAGGCCGCCAATGTGGAGCTCACCAGCTACGTGCAGGTTGGCGGAGGTCTCGTGACGGTGTTTATCCGGGGCGAGGTTGGTGCGGTCAAGGCGGCAACGGACGCAGGCGCCGTTGCGGCGAGCAAGATCGGTGATGTCCAGTCCGTCCACGTCATCGCCCGGCCCCATGACGAACTCCCGAACGTCATGTCCTACATCACCAGCGCCTGAGCACATGATCTCGTTCCGCCCACCCGTGGGAGGCGTCTGAGTGGACGCCGACCTGCGAAGCATCGCTCACGCCCGGGATTGTGCCGAACGCGCCAGCGTCGCGTTCGGTCAATTTCGTGGTGCCTCGCAGGAGGCCATTGACCGGATCGTTGAGGCAATGGCACGGGCAGCGGTCAGGGAGGCGGGGAGGCTTGGCGCCCTGGCAGCCGAAGAGACGGGGTACGGCAACGCCGAGGACAAGCGGATGAAGAACATCTACAACGCCCTGGGCGTTGCGGAGTGGCTTCGCAACGTGCGCACCGTCGGCGTGCTCTGGAAGGATGAGCGCACCAAGGTGATGGCGATCGGTGAGCCCATGGGGATCATCGCGGCGCTGATTCCGGTGACCAACCCGACAGCGACGGTGATCTTCAAGGCGCTGAGTGCCGTCAAGGCAGGGAACGCGATCATCTGTGCCCCGCACCCGCGGGGTGTTCGCTCCGGGGTGGAGACGACAGCGGTCCTTGCGGCTGCTGCCACCGAGGCGGGCGCGCCGCCCAACCTGGTTCAGTGTCTGAGCGAGGTCACCCTTGAAGCCACCTCCGAGTTGATGCGACATCGCAAGACCTCGCTGGTGATGGCGACCGGTGGTGCTGACATGGTGCGGGCCGCGTACTCCTGTGGAAAGCCGACCCTCGCGGTTGGACCGGGGAACGTGCCGGTGTACGTGGATGCGTCCAAACGTCACGAGCTTGAGGAGGTTGCCGAACAGATCCTCACCTCAAAGGCGTTCGACAACGGCACGGCGTGTGTGGCCGAACAAGCCGTGGTTGCCCACCGTGAGATCGCCCGTCCGCTTCGGGATGCGTTCAGAGCCAAAGGTGCGTATTTCTGCACCCCGTCCCAGGCCGAAGCCCTTGCCAAGGTGATGTTCAACGAACGAGGTGGACAGATCCCCACCCGAGTGGCGCAATCAGCCGCCAGGCTTGCCGAGTTGGCGGGGTTTGATGTGCCGATGCGCACGCGGGTGCTCGTGGCTGACGCGTCAGAGGTGGGGAGAAACACTCCGCTCTCGCGGGAGAAACTCAACCCTGTGCTTGCGTTCTACGAGGTGGGATCGGTGGATGAGGGGTACCGCCTCTGTGAGGCGGTCCTGAACTTTGGTGGCCTCGGTCACAGTGCTGCGGTCCACACCGATGACGCCACGGTCAAGGCGCAGTTCTCCATGCTGCCGGTCGGCAGGCTGTTGATCAACACCCCGTGTGCGCTCGGTGGCATGGGGTACTCGACCGATCTCGAGCCAAGCTTCATGCTCGGTACCGGGACCTGGTCCGGATCGATTGTGTCTGACAACGTGACGGCGCTTCACTTGATCAACATCAAGCGGATCGCCGAAGAGACGCGGCCGTGGCGGAGTTTTGGTGAAATTGAAAGGACAATTCGATGACAGGATCCAGGACCGATATCCGGGCGCTGATGCAGATCGATCGGTTGCAGCCCCGGTTTGCGGCGTACAGCGCGGCAACCGTGCGAGGCTCCATCCCCCTTGAGGGCGACACCTTGCTCGTTGGTGAGATCGCCCCTGGGAACGCCGTGTTCCAGATCGTCGACATCGCGCTGAAGGCCGCTGAGATCGAGTCGGTGTCCCAGATCGTGGAACGCGAGTTCGGGTTCTTCATGCTCCGGTCGCCGGTCAACACCTCGATCTCGATCGCCCGTGACGCGATCCTGGAGTATCTCGGCGCAGAGATGTCGGATCGGATGAAACCGAAGGTCGAAAGCACACAACGCATCACGTCGGTGGAACCCCATCAGGCCAAGCTGCTCAACATCTGGCGGCAGGGGTCACTCGTCATCCCCGGAAGCACCCTCGGGATGCTTGAGTGTTCACCCGCTGCCTACATCACGATCGCCGCCAATGAGGCAGAGAAGGCGGCAGACGTCGACATCGTCGAAGTCAGGGCGTTGGGTCGGTTCGGACGAATGTTCATCGCAGGAACCCAGGACAGTGTCAGCACAGCCCTTGATGCTGCCACGGCCGCCATCGAAGGGACGGATGGCCGTTCATGAACGTCATTGGAGAACACGATGTGAGGGCAGCAGCGGCCCGCAGCGACGTGATCGTCGTTGGTCCGAACGATCTCCTGACACCCAACGCTCGGGATCTGGTCGCCCAGCTCGGACTGCGGATCGTTGCCCAACCGGTTGAAGCCGTCTCCACCAACGCCCCCGATCACGCGACCGCAGTGAGGCGTGTTCTGTTGCGCCGATCCCCGAAGTGGATTGCTCCCCAAGCGAAGGGTTCCACCACCGAGAGACCGTTTGAGCGGATCGCGATGGTCGGTTGCGGCGCGGTGGGCGCCGCAACCGCACACCTTGCGGCTGCCCGCCAGGCCGCCAAGAGCCTCGCACTCATCGATCTCGTGCCAGGTCTCGCTTCAAGCACGGCTCTTGACATCGAACACGCCTCCGGCATCACGGGTTCCCCCACCACGTGCGTCGGTGGGGAGACAATGGATCTCATCGCGGACGCCGATGTCGTGGTGGTGACCGCCGGCAAGCCACGGTCCCCTGGGATGCCACGGGCCGATCTGCGCGACATCAACGCCAAGGTGATCGGGGGAGTCGCGGCAGCCGTCCAGGAGTACGCGCCCAACGCGGTCCTCATCGTGGTGACGAACCCGCTCGATGAGATGACGTACGAAGCGTTCCGGTCCACCGACCTCCCACGCGAACGAGTCCTTGGTATGGCAGGGACCCTCGATTCAAGCCGGTTCCGCTGGGCGTTGGCGACCGAAGCCAAGGTGCACCCGCGTGATGTGTCAGCGTTCACCCTTGGGAGTCACGGGGATGAGATGGTGCCGATTCTCTCCCTTGCAACCATCAAGGGTCGCCCGGTGACTGAGGTTCTCCCCAAGGACGCGATTGAACGGTGCGTCCAGGAGACCGTCCATGGGGGCGGCCGCGTCGTTGCCCTACGGCGGACCGGATCGGCGTCGATTGCACCTGCCCACTCCATCGTTGAGATTCTCGACGCCATGCGCGGTGTGATACCGGGACCCATTCCCGTGTCGGTCGTCCTGCAGGGTGAGTACGGCATCAAGGATGTTGTGGTGGGTGTTCCCGTTCAACTCGGGATGGGTGGTTTGGAGCGGATCGTGGAGATGCCGCTCAGTGAGGCTGAGCTCAAGATGCTCCGGGAAGCGGCAAGCGTCGTGAAGGGGCGAATGGTCCAATGAGGGTTCTTGGAGGTGATCGATGAACAACGAAGAAATGCTTTCCGAAATACTCGATGAGCTGAAGAGTTGGAGGGAGAAGGAGGACGGCTCCCCCCGCATGAGCCAAGCTGAGGCGAAGGCGACGTATCAGGCCGGGTTCGAACGTGCCGTGGATCCCTCACGGCGGGCCCACAAGGCTGGCAGTCTCAAGGTCACCATCCTCGGCGGTGGCAACGGCGGCATGGCCATGGCTGGCCACATGGCGATTCTTGGCTACGAGATCACCATGTGGTCCCCGTTCTCGTGGGAGCTTGAACCGATCGAGGAGAAGGGGGGAGTCTCGATCATCGGTTCAGAAGTCTCCGGATTCGGCAAGGTGGCAAAAGTCACCCCCAGCATTGATCTGGCGGTCAAAGGCGCCGATCTGATCATGATCATCGCCCCAGCAATGGCACACAAGACGTACGCCTCGATGCTGGCGCCGTTGCTGCGTGACGGTCAGGTCGTGGTGCTCAACCCGGGACGTACCGGCGGCTCGTTGGAGTTCGCCCGGACCCTCACACGAAACGCGTGTTCAGCGCGGATCGTCCTCGGTGAGACCCAGACGTTCATTTACGCCGCTGAACGCAAGGATGCGTACACCGTCGAGATCCTCAAGGAGAAGTTCCGGATGCGGGCTGCAGCGCTTCCGGCAGCGGACAACGATCTTCTGATGGATCCGTTGCGTGATCTGTATCCACAGATCGAACCTGCCCAGAACGTCCTGGAGACCGGACTCAACAATGTAGCACCCGTCGTGCACCCCGGCACGGTGCTCCTGAACACCTCGGTGCTTGAGCGCACGGCGGCAGGCGAGCCGCTCAAGTTCTACCAGGATCAGGTGACGCCGACGATCGCCACTCTCATCATGGGAAAGCTTGACCAGGAGAAGCAGAACGTTGCCAAAGCCCTCGGCCTCAAGGAGGTCTGGTCGCTGCTTGACTGGTACCGGGAGAGCTACCACATCGTGGGTGACTCGATCTTTGAGGTCATCCGAGCCAACCCGTACATTGCGGGGTTCACCGCTCCAAGCAACATCCTGGCCCAGAACCACGTCCTCGACGATGTTCCCAACTCACTGGTCCCGATCTCAGATTTCGGCAAGGTGCTCGGCGTGGCCACACCAACCATCGACTCGATCGTCCACCTCGCAAGCGCCATGTGTTCGATTGATTGGTGGGAGGAGGGCAGAACGGTGAGCGGTCTCGGGTTGGGTGGCATGTCCATTGACCACATGATCGAGCACGTTGAACGCACGGCTCTCGGCGGGAAGTGCTCGGAGTCCGGTGTGTGCCGTGCCTTCGGGTTCTACAAGTAGGGGATGGCCGTGATGCAAGAGTTCTCGGGTCGACCCGTCATCTCGGGGGAGCAGATCGAAGCAGCCGCCGAGATGGGACGTTCAGAACTGGTGATCCCTGCTGGCGCCCTCATCACGCCGCTGGCACACGAGCGGGCAGCCGCGTTGGGCATCTCTCTCAGCTCAAGCGTTGCTCCCGATCGTCACGCCGGCCACGCCGCCAGAAGAGCAGCGACGCAGGCCAAGGCGAGAGAGATCGTGGCGCGGGTGGTGGCCGCCCGGGGTGGTGACCCATCGATGGTCGATGACATGGTCAAGACCGTGATGGAGCGCATGTCGAGTAGCTGCAAGTGTGGCGATCACCGGTAGCGTTCCGGGAAGCGTTGAAGATGGCAACTCGCGTGCCAAATGCAGAGAAGGGACACCCGAGGGTGTCCCTTCTCCGCGTTCGCTCCAAGATCTAGTAGCGCGGGCGGCGCTCCTGGCGTTCCTGTGCTTCGTTCACACGGAGGTTGCGTCCGTCCATGTCCTCGCCGTCAAGTTCCTGCATCGCCTTGCGGGCAAGATCGTCTGACATCTCCACAAACGCAAAACCGCGTGAGCGGCCCGTTTCGCGGTCGGTGATCAGGGCAACGGAGTCAACCGTACCGATCGCCTCAAACCTCGTGCGCACTGATTCTTCAGTTGCACTCCATGGGAGGTTTCCCACGTATAGTCTCATTCTTCCGGCTCCATTTCGATGGAAAGCCCACGGCCGCTGTCTCTGCACTCCGTCGGAACTCGACTCAAGCTGAAAAATCGGGCTGGGGTTGCTAACGGGTGTGAGATTAGCCCATCGCACGTCAAGACGCACACTTCTTGTGGCGCGTTTCACCCTGATTTTCATGGCGTGTTGCGGGGGTTCATCGTTGGGTGATGGCCCGCGAATGGCCAACCAGCACGGAGCCGTCAGCGGTGCAAGCACCTGGCGAAGCGCTGCTCGTGAAGCCAACGGGACGCGTCGTGGTCACCGATGCTGCAGCCGCTGTTGGCTACCTTCGAACGAACCGCTGTGCCTTGAGCTCGAAGCGGGGGAGTGACCCGAGGGCGACGATCTCGATGTCTGGGCGGAGGCCCACCGCAGCTTCGAAACGGGCTCGGACTGCAGCCGTCATGGCACGGCCATCGACGCCGTCCTGGCATTCCAACTCGATCAGCAGTTCTGCCATTTCGCGCTGGGTTGTCACCGTGACGCGAAACTCCTCGATCCCATCGTGGGCACGCAACATGTTCTCGACTGCCGCTGGGAAGATGTTGACGCCACGCACCACGATCATGTCGTCAGCCCGGCCGATCACGCCACCATCGAACCGTGTGAACGTACGGCCACACGGGCACGGATCGGTGGTGACCCGCACGACATCCCCGGTGCGGTACCGGAAGACGGGGAACCCGATCCTGCCGAGATTGGTGATGACGAGCTCTCCCTCCCCGCCGGGTTCCACGGGTGATCCGGTTGCAGGATCAAGCACTTCAACAATGAACTCACTGTCGATGGCGTGGGTCCCGCCGGGCTGGGCTTCACACTCGAAACTGTGCGCGCCGACTTCGGATGCTCCGGCATGGTCATAGCACTTGGCGCCCCACACCGACTCGATGCGCTGTTTGGTCGCTGGCACATTCGCCCCCGGTTCACCCGCGTGGACCGTGAGCCGCATCGGGATCGTGCTCAGGTCAAACCCATCCTCCCTGGCAACCTCGGCGAGCCGTAGGGCGTAGGTGGGGGTGCAGGTCATGGCGGTCACCCCCATCTCGGCCATGAGTCCGAGACGCTGGGACGAGGTACGACCGCCCCCTGGCACCATCAGGGCACCGATGTTTTGAGCTCCGCCGACGGCGGCCCAGAACCCGATGAACGGGCCAAACGAGAACGGAACGAAGAGGCGGTCCTTCGACGTCAATCCTGCACCGGCGAGCACGAACCCCCAGCACCGCTCCCACCAGGCCCAGCTCTCGACGGTATCGAACACCCGCAGGGGGCTGCCCGTCGTGCCGGAGGTCTGGTGGACCCGTGTGTACGCGCTCTCGGGAAATGTGCAGTTGGTGTTGGTCTCGCTCTCGGCCTGTCCTTCCATGAGCTCGGCCTTCGTGGTGAGCGGTAGCTGTGAGAGATCAGCGAGGGTGCGGATGTCACGAGGGGCGGCTCCCACCGCATCAAACTTCTTGGTCACGAACCGGTTGCTGCCGTAGGTGGCGTCCACAACCACGGCCAACTTTGACTCCTGGAGGGCGCGGAGTTGCTCCGGTTCCAGCGTCTCGGTTTCCTGGTCAAAAAAGGTGGTCCCCACAGCCACAGTGTGCTCGTTTTGGGGGTCGCTTCGCAACCCGATTGCGGCACGGGCGACCTGCCGGCAGCAGAATCAGACGCTATCGTGACCATACGTGATTGAGTTCCAGACACACCCCGACCAGTACCGGCATTGGCGCCTGGGGGTTGACGGCCGCGTCGCAACCCTCGACATGGATGTGGACCCCGATGGTGGGCTTCACGACGGGTACACCCTCAAACTCAACTCGTACGATCTCGGCGTCGACATCGAACTCGCTGACGCCATCCAACGGCTCCGGTTCGAGCATCCCGAGGTTGGTGCGGTGGTGATCGGATCGGCGATGGACCGGGTGTTCTGTGCTGGTGCCAACATTCCGATGCTTGCCGGTGCCCCGCACCCGCTCAAGGTCAACTTCTGCAAGTTCACCAACGAGACCCGCAACGGGATCGAGGAGGCATCCGCGGAGTCTGGGCAGCGCTACATCGCGGCAATCAACGGCACGGCTGCTGGTGGCGGGTACGAACTTGCCCTTGCCACGGATCACATCATGTTGATCGATGATGGGTCCGCTTCAGTGGCTCTGCCGGAAGTGCCGCTCCTGGGGGTACTGCCGGGTACGGGTGGGTTGACGCGTCTTGTCGACAAACGGTTCGTGCGCCGTGATCGTGCCGACGTCTTCTGCACCGTTGAGGAGGGGATCAAGGGCACGAAAGCGGTGGAGTGGAACCTCATTGATGAACTGGTCCCCGGATCCCGGTTTGATGAGATCGTCCACGAGCGCGCCGTGGAGTTCGCAGATGCGAGCCCGCGACCTGCCGAGGGACCAGGGGTGATCCTGACACCGCTCGATCGCACGATCAGCGAGAACGCACTGACGTACTCGTCGGTATCGGTGTCCATTGACCGCATGGCACGCTCTGCGGAGTTCATCATTGCAGGGCCATCAGATGGCGCTCCACCCGACGGGGACGGTGCCCGATCACTCGGGGCGGCATGGTGGGCGCTGCGGGTGGCTCGTGAACTCGACGACGCCATTTTGCACCTGCGAGTCAACGAACTCGAGATCGGGACCTGGGTCATCCGTACCGAGGGTGACCTGGCGTTGGTGCTTGACCACGACCGCTTCCTCCATGAGTACGCCAGCCACTGGTTCGTCCACGAGGTGATGCTGTACTGGCGACGAATCCTCAAGCGCATCGATGTCTCATCTCGTTCGATCGTTGCCCTCATCGAACCCGGGTCCTGTTTCGGCGGGGTCCTGTTCGAGTTGGTACTCGCTGCCGACCGGGCGTATATGTTCCTTGGCGAGGACGACGACGGAGAGACTGCCCGGGTTGCGGTGACCGCGTCAAGCACCGGACCTCTCACCATGAGCAACGGGTTGACCCGCATCGCCACGCGCTTTTGGGGTGACGACGACGCACGACAGAGCGCGGAAGCGACGGTCGGCTTGACCCTTGATGCTGAGGAGGCCACGGAGGCGGGTCTCGTCACCGAGATCTTCGACGACATCGATTGGGAGGATGAACTTCGCCTGATTCTTGAGGAGCGGACCTCGTTCAGCCCCGACAGTCTCACTGCCATGGAGGCGAACCTGCGGTTCCCTGGACCTGAGACGTTGGAGACCAAGATCTTCGGCAGACTGACCGCATGGCAGAACTGGGTGTTCCAGCGTCCGAACGCATCGGGAGAAGTCGGTGCGCTTGGACGGTACGGAACCGGGCTGCGTCCTGAGTATGACAAGAGGAGGGTGTAGGCATGGGCACCGACAAAGTGGATTACGACGCATTGATTCCCAACAACGTGGGGCTGGCAGACGACCCGAAACTCCAGCGAGCCCTGGAGGAGTGGCACCCTGGATACATCGACTGGTGGATGACGATGGGACCGGACGGGTTCCAGATGGCCGATGTCTACCTGCGGACCGCCATCAGCGTGGAGAAACAGGGTTGGGCCAAGTTCGACTACGTCAAGATGCCCGAGTACCGCTGGGGCATCCTGCTCGCCCCCGCCGTGGAGGGTCGCACCATCCCGTGCGGGGAACATGTCGGTGAGTCTGCCTGGCAGGAGGTCCCGGGGGAGTACCGGTCGATGTTGCGACGGTTGATCGTCATCCAAGGGGACACCGAACCCGCCTCGGTCGAACAACAACGGTTCCTTGGTTCAACGGCGCCATCACTCTATGACCTGCGAAACCTCTTCCAGGTCAACGTCGAGGAGGGCCGCCACCTCTGGGCGATGGTGTATCTCCTCCAGAAGTACTTTGGCAAGGCCGGCCGCGAGGAGGCACAGGACCTGCTGCTCCGCCAGTCGGGGAGTGATGCCCGTCCGCGGATGCTCGGAGCGTTCAACGAGGAAACCCCCGACTGGTTGTCGTTCTTCATGTTCACCTATTTCACCGACCGGGACGGCAAGATGCAGCTCGAAGCTCTCGCGCAGTCGGGCTTTGATCCTCTCTCGCGCACCTGTCGCTTCATGCTTGCGGAAGAGGCCCACCACATGTTTGTCGGCTACACCGGAGTCAACCGGGTCGTTGAAGCGACCGTTGATGCGATGGATGCCGCAGGGATCTCGGATCCGTACGATCTTGAGGCAGTCCGGGCGCTCGGCGTGATCGATCTGCCAACGATCCAGCGCAAGATGAATCTTCACTTCTCCCTGACCCTGGACCTCTTCGGCTCCGAGGAGTCCACCAATGCAGCGAACTTCTTCAACGCAGGGCTCAAGGGCCGGTACCACGAGTCGAGTCTTGATGATGACCACCGGTTGACCAACGACACGTACCCGGTCATGAAACTCGTCGATGGGCGTCTCCAACCCGTTGAGGTCCCGGCACTCCTGGCGCTCAACGCCCGACTGCGGGACGACTTCATCGATGATTGCCAGGGTGGCGTCACCCGTTGGAACCGGGTCATCGCCGGCAAGGGGATCGAGTTCGAGCTTCGACTCCCTCACGCTGCGTTCAACCGATCCGTCGGGGAGTTCGAGGACCTTCACGTCTCCCCTGATGGGAAGCTGCTGACACCCGAGGAGTGGGAGCGTCAGGTTGGTGACTGGTTGCCCACGGATGGTGATCGAGAACATATCGAGAGCTTGATGAAGCCCGAACTCGAACCAGCCAAGTTCGCCAGTTGGATCGCACCCCCCACCAGGGGGATCCAGAACATGCCGGAGGACTTCCTCTACGTCAAGCTGCCCTGACCAGGTGCCGGTTGGGCATCGGGTCCCGTGGAGAAGGTCATCTCAGCCGCCGGTCGCTGCACCCCGGACCTCGACGGTCGGGATGGTGCCGTGGCTGGCAGCGGGAGTCTGGTCGGTAAACTGTGGTGTTGACCATTGTCGATCACTCCGCTGTCACCTTGGTGAGTAGCTCTGATGACCGAGCAGTACCCCAGTCGAAGGGAATACATCACATGCGTATCGATTTTCGATCAGCGCTTCCATCAGCTCTGACGGCCATGATGGGTCTCCAGAAAGTTGTCAACTCCAGCGCTCTTGAACCAGAACTCCTTGAGTTGGTGAAGATCCGGGCATCACAGATCAACGGCTGTGGGCACTGCCTTGACATGCACACCAAGGATGCTGAGGCGATGGGGATGGCGTCTCACCGTCTGCACCTCGTGGCGGCATGGGACGAAGCTCCGTACTACTCGGATCGGGAGCGGGCAGCCCTGGAGTGGTGTGAGGTTCTCACGCTCATCGCTGACCATGGTGTCCCGGATGAGGTGTATGAAGAGGTGGCGGCTGTCTTTTCCGAGGAGGAGATCGTGGCCCTCACGTTTGCGGTCATAGCGATCAACAGCTGGAACCGTCTCAATGTGGCGTTTCAGTCCTCCGTGGGCGACTACGTCGCGGGGAGCTACGGCCACTAGGATTCCTGACCGATCCAGCATCCCCCCGACGAGGGGGGTGCTGGATCGTCGATCACATCGCAGAAGGCGCGGCCGTGTTCAGGCGATCGCGTGTGACAGGGACAGTGGCGTAAGAATCGGTATCGTTCGGACGCCGTGACACCTCTCACCAAACTGCTGCCCCGCGGAAGTGATTTTCCGCTGCGCTCGTTGCGTCAGGACGTTCTCGCCGGTCTCACCGTTGCCGTCGTAGCGCTCCCCCTTGCCCTCGGGTTCGGCATCACGGCTGGAGTCGGAGCGGCTGCTGGTATCACCACGGCGATCATTGCCGGGTTCGTTGCCGCCGTGTTCGGTGGATCGAGTTTCCAGGTCTCCGGGCCGACCGGTGCCATGACGGTGGTTCTGCTGCCCATCGTGGCGGCGTACGGTCCCGAATCGCTTCTCGTGGTTGGCATCGGCGCCGGTGTCGTGTTGCTGATCCTGTCGGTTCTCGGTGTCGGCAAGTTCGTGACCTTCATCCCGTGGCCGGTCGTCGCCGGGTTCACCACCGGTATCGGGGTCATCATCTTCCTTCAGCAGGTCCCTGCCTTCCTTGGGGTCGAAAAGGGGAGTGGCGAGTCGATCATCCAGGTGACGTTCAACACCCTGCGATCAGCGGGGAGCGGGATTGATGGTCCAACGGTGATCATTGCGGTGGTCACCATCGCCACGATGGTCGGGTGGAGACGAATCCCGAAATGGGATGCGATGCCGGCGTCGATGGTTGCTCTCCTGGTCGGCACTGGGGTCTCGCTCCTGCCGATGTTTGACGGTATCGGTCGGGTGGTCGGCGTGCCCCGGGGCATCTCAATGCCAGCGAGGCCGGTGATCGAACTCGGTATGGCGACCGATCTCTTCCGGGCGATTCTGGCCGTTGCCGTCCTTGCGGCGCTTGAGAGCTTGTTGTCCGCAGTGGTCGCTGACGGGATGACCATCGATGAGCGCCACGACCCTGACCGGGAACTCTTCGGACAGGGGCTCGCAAACGTTGCAAGCGCGATCTTTGGTGGTATGCCGGCCACCGGGGCGCTGGCTCGCACCGCTGTCAACGTCCGTTCGGGTGCGAGAAGCCGGTGGTCCTCGATGATCCACAGCATCGTGCTCTTGGTGATCGTCCTGTTCCTTGCGCCCCTCGCAATGAGGATCCCGCTGGCGGTCCTCGCAGGGATCCTGATGGTGGTGGCGATCCGCATGGTCGAGTTCGAGGCGTTCCGAACCATCTTTCGCTCGACCCGCTCTGACACGACCGTTTTGTTGTTGACGTTGGCGGTCACGGTGATGTTCGATCTTATCGTGGCGATCGAAGTCGGCATGGTCGTGGCAGGGATTCTCTTCATCGCCCGCGTGAGCCGTCTGTTCTCGGTCGACATCACCCCACTCAGCAGCGACCGGGGTGCCGCCCAGGACACGGCGTCGGAGCAGGCGGCGGAGCGGCAGCTTCTTGCACGCCACATCGTTGCGTACCGGATTGATGGGCCGGTGTTCTTCGGTGCTGCGAGCCGTTTCATGGATCAACTGCTGAAAGTCGATTCCCAGCTCAAGGTCGTGATCCTGCGCATGCGGATGGTCCCGGTGATGGACGCCACCGGGGCAGCAGCCCTTGAGTCGATCGTCGAGCGGATGGCGCATCGCAAGATCGTGGTTCTCATCTCAGGGTTGCAGGGACAGCCGTTCGAGCTGCTCGAGCGGTCCGGACTGCTCGACAAGGTCAGCCGGAACCGTGACCACCTGTTTGCCACCACCCAGGAAGCGATTGCACACGCGTACCTCCACCTTGAGGGTGCGGATCACACCCTTCCTGCGAACACGGCGAAGGATCCAGAGGCACCGACGGATCAATAGGAGCGCTGTTCAAGCACCAACTCTGCAGACGGCGCCCTCGGCAAGATTCGAACTTGCGACACCCGGTTTAGGAAACCGGTGCTCTATCCCCTGAGCTACGAGGGCAGAACAGCGAGAATAGCCCGAAACAAGCACCCTCCTCCTCCTCCGTGGAGCACTGTGCCGTGATCGGACAGGTGAGTCCTCGGTGATCGTGCGGGATCTCCCGGTCCAGGACACGACGCGGTGGGGTTGTCACCACCAGGCACCAGTACGGCGCCAGAGGAGCAAGCGCCACACGGTCACGGCGCCATTGACAGGCCAAAACCCAGGCAACGATTCAGATTCCTTGAGCAGCGGGAGCGGGATATGAATCTGCGACCTTCGGGTCATGAGTTCCCATCGGACCGTTTTTGTCTGGTATCGGCTGCTACGGGAACGTGGTGTCCACCGTCGCTCTTGCGCTTGGGGGATGACGACTGCTACTCGTTCAAGACGCCTCAAATCAACTCGTCCGTGAGAAGAGCCGTTGGAAGCATCGGCCAGCCCAAGGGCTCACTGCACAATGTGTGCCAGCAGGTCTCCGATCACCAGCTCGGCAGCCTCATCAACATCGTAACCATCGGGCCAAACGGCGAGCAGCGGACGAAGGTCGTCACGAAAGCTGGGCGTACGGACCTTCTCACGGAGATTCAGCTCTGCCCGGCGTGAGGTGTAGCCATCGGGCCGGTAAGGGGTGAACGCCTCAATGATCGAGGGTGCTGGGACTCCAAGCTGGGTGAGCGCAAACCAGAGGTCGAACAGATCCCGTCCTTTCGACCGTTGGAACAACGCCCTGATCTTGGTGGCCACAAGCTCCGCGAGCGTGAACGTCAAGACATCGGCTTTTTCGGCGAACCAGGTCGACTCAACCGCGTAGGGAAGCCTGATGTGCTGATTGACGGGGG
>CAZULI010000003.1:0-12709 GCA_964621095.1 uncultured Acidimicrobiaceae bacterium
GAGTTCTTGTTGGAGGCTGTTCCGACCGACGAGATCGAAGCCCTTGAGTACGCCGTCTTCGTCGACGACGAGGAGTTGGAGAGCGACATCACGCTTGAACCTGCTGCGTACACGGCGGCAGCGATCAAAGGGGACACCCCACAGCCATGGACGGGGTCAGGTGTCGTCCATTTCGGGAGGGATCTCACCGCCGGTGAGGTCGGCCTGTTGTCGCGCCTGCGCATCGAGGTCAAAGGTGCAATGCGAGGGCACACCGCCCACGAAGTGGAGGTCGCCATGGGGCCGTGCTTCTGGAGTGGGACCCTCGGGGGGGCTGATACCGGATTCGACGGTGGACGCTCCGTGAGCATCGACTCCTTGGGAGGGAACTGGCGGATCGTACTCGGCCGGACACGAGCAGATGCCTCGGGGACGTCGGTGATGTTGTCCCTCGACCGTGACCCGACGGTTGCACCGGGGGAGTTTGACGCAACCGCGGCGATCACCACCCCACGCTTCCCCCTCTCCACCGAGGGAATCCGACCCGTGAGTCGGGTACGGATCACCCTCACCCAACCCGATCTGGTCGTGGGTGGAGTTGCTGCAAGCGCGACTGGCCTCGATCGTGGACTGACGTTGGACAACCGTGTCGAGATCACGTTTGACGGCGTGTTTGTTTGGAGTCCGGCCTGCCCCACCATGATGGAGCACCTCCTCGACCGCGCGGGAGCCTGACCCCTCCACCCCGTGATCCCGCGGGCGTTCAGCGACCTTCCGTAGGAGGCCACGCCGGCAAGGGGCGTTCGCCGTCGTTCAGGAACCGAGGAGTTCCCGCAGCACCCCGCCCAGGCGTCCACCTTCGCGTTCCCGGAGACCCACATGCACCCGCAGAAGTTCCAGATGCTGGGCAACGGCGCGGGTGCCACCCGGAATCTCGTGGTCCTCGAACCAAGCAGCAATGGCGGCCGCGACGTCAGGCTCTGATCGGAGGTGCAACTGGTCGATGAAGCCGCGCTGGTTCACGCGGGGCATCGAGTCGAGCACCCGATCCCAGTGTTCCTCGACGAGCTTCCAGATCATCGGACCATTGTCACGGTGACCGATGAGCAGCGCGAGCACCCAGGACGAGTCCTGTGACCGGATCTGACCGTCAAGCACCATGTGGAACATGCGCACCGCCGACCCGGGGTCGGGAACCTGGGTTCCCGCACGCAGGTACTTGACCACATGTTGGGGGGTGGTTGCGGTCCTCGACTTGTTGATCAGCTCATCGAACAGATCTGCATGGTTGGTGGCCGCAATCATCAACGCCGCATCGGCGATCTCAGCATCAGCCGGGTCATCGGAGCGGTACACCTGGGTCGCTGTCTCGATCGTTGTTTCATCGGCACCAAGATTGCCGAGGGCGCGCAGCAACAGCCCACGCATCTGACGCCGACGATCCGGTTCGTCCGGGTCCACGGACCAACCGAGCTGGTTCGCCTTTCCTGACACGACCGAATGAACGTACTGCTGCATCACTGATCGATCGTCCGCCGGGATGACTCGGTCAAGGCTCCCGATCCCAGCCAACGCGATCGACCAGACATCGACCTCGTCCTCATCCGTGAGCTCGGCGACAAGTCTGAGATAGCTTGCGGCCGGTGTGTCGCCCTTGAGGACCGCTGCATGGGCGTCTGAGACGATCCCGTACCGTTCGATCGCATCGAGACGCGGCAACCGTTCGATGATGCCCGGCAACAGGTCCGCGCTGTACCCGACCCGGAAGAACCCCTCCCCGCCCGCGTTGGCCAGGAAGTCGTCACCAGCCGCAAGGACGACAGGTTCTCTGCCGACAATGGTCCTGCCGGAACCTTTCGAGGATGAGAACAGCAGCGGGATCTGCCACTCGCCATCACCGTCTCCGAGGAGGCGGAACTGTTCCTGGGTGAGACGAACGTTGTCGCCATCGCGTTCAACGAGCACGCGCGGATACCCGCCTTGGAGGATCCACGTGTCCATGATCTCCCCGATCGGTTCGCCTGATGCCGCCTCAAGCGCCGCCCACAGATCCGGGGTGTCCGTATTTCCGTATGCGTGCTTTTTCAGGTACGCATTGATACCGGTTCGGAACACCTCCTCTCCGATGTAGCGCTCAAGCATCCGCAACACGGACGAACCCTTCTGATAGGTGAGCACGTCAAACATCGCGTTTGCATCAGAGGGGGACTTGACCTCGAACTCGATGGGTCTCGTCGATGCCAACGCATCAACTTCCTGGCTGATGGCACGCATCGCCGAGAACGAGAGCCAACGGTTCCATTGCGGTCGGTACGCATCGACACACTTGATCTCGGCAAAGGTTGCAAACGCTTCGTTGAGCCAGATGCCGTTCCACCATTTCATCGTCACGAGATCCCCGAACCACATGTGGCCGATCTCGTGGGCGATGACGTCGGCAACTCGGGTGAACTCACCCTGGGTTGCTGTCCCGGGGTTCAACAGCAGCGCGGTCTCGCGATACGTGATGCACCCGAGGTTCTCCATCGCCCCGAACGCAAAATCGGGGATTGCCACCATGTCGAGCTTGTCCCCTGGGTACGGGATGTCGTAGTACTCGGCAAAGAACCGCAAGGCGTGTGCCCCCATGTCGAGGGCGAAGGCGGTCAGGTGTTCATTCCCCGGTCGGGCGATGATCCGCAGCGGTACCCCGTCGACGTCAACGGGGTCTGTCGCCTCAAGCTCCCCGACGATGAACGCCACGATGTACGTCGACATCTTCATCGTCGTTCCGAACCGAACCTCCACCTTGCCGGACTCAAGAACACGTCGTCCGACCTCGCCAGCGTTGGTGACCGCAAACAGACCTTCGTCGATGATCAGCGTCGTGGCGAACGTTGCCTTGAAGTCAGGCTCGTCCCAGCACGGGAACGCTCGGCGGGCGTCTGCGGCCTCAAACTGTGTGGTGGCGATGGTGTGTTCGACGCCGTCATCATCATGGAACACCGACCGGTAGAAGCCGCGAAGGTCGTCGTTGAGGGTTCCGACGAACCCGATGGCGAGCACCGCGGGTCCGGACGCGAGTTCGTGGTCAAAGGTGAGGGTTGCGGTCTCTGCGTCCTCATCAAACGTGACCGACCCACGATGGTCGGCCCCATCCTGGCTCACGGTCACCGTGTGGAGATCGAGTTCAATCGCATGCAGCACGATGGTGTTCGTGGGCTCAGCGAGGTCAACATCAATCTTCACCGATCCTTGGAACGACGCAGCAGTGAGATCCGGTTCAAGCGTGATGTCGTAGTGGCTCGGCACCACGGTACGAGGTAGGCGGTAAGCGGCTCCCGAGGCCATGGACTCCCCTTCCGATGAGAGACGGTTGCGGTCGAGGGTAAGGGCTGGCACCCCCGTACTGCGGGGCTCCGACTCCGAGCCGGTCTCGGGTGGCGATCAGGGCCGAACGCCCGTTCAGCGGTTCTCGACCTGACCCGTGGTGACATCGGTGATGGAGTCGCCGATGATGATCTTGTCGATCGTTGCACTCAGCAGACCGTACGAGACCGGCCCTGAGACCTTCCCGACCACCACACCGGATCGGTCCACGAAGAACGTCTCGGGGAGACCGAGGACCCCCCACTGAAACGCGGTGGTGGACCCTTCGTCGACCGTGTAGATCGTTGGATCACTTCGTCCCAGCTCATCGAGGAACGCTTCAGCTCTTCCTGGATCATCCTGATAGTTGATCGCGATGAACGTCGTATCAAACGCCTCATAGTCCGCTGCTGCCCTGGTGAGCGCCTCATGCTCGGTCCGGCATCCAAGACACCAGGACGCCCAGAAGTTGACGACCACGATGTCACCTGCGTAGTCGGCAACCGAGACCTCACCGGTCCCATCCATGAGGGTGATCACCCCTTGAGGTGCGGCCTTGCCACGCAGCGGTGATGCCGTGACACTCGGGTCCGATCCGAACCGTGATGCGAAGATCACGGCAAGGGCAACGAACAGCACCCCTCCCATGATCACCACCCAGACCATGCGTGCGCCGCGTCTTCCTCCGGTGTCAGTCATCGGCGTTTTCGAGTCTTGATATGAGCTCAAGGGCGACGTCCCTGATCTCCTGGGGGGTCTCGTCTGCGGACACGACCGAGACGAGCATCACGATCGCCTCGTCCTTCCGACCAAGCGAGGCGTACACATTGCCAAGGAACCAGCGAGCGGTCAGGTACGTGGGATCCCGCTCAACGGCAGCCTCGAGGTACCCGACGGCAAGCTCATCGTATCCCGACAGATATGTCATCCAACCAACGTTGGCGAGAGCCTCTGGATGCTGTTCCACCGAAAGGACGACGAGGTAGTGCTCAAGGGCCTTGTCAAACTCGCCGGCCTCGAAGTACCGCCGCGCCAGGGCAAGCCTCATCGGGATCACCCCCGGGTTCTCGGCGACAACCTCCTCGAGTTCCTCGTTGGTGACGGTCGACAGGTCACGGGTGTTCGAACCCATCAGCGCGTCCTGGGCAACACCTTCAACCCCGCTTGGGGTGTTCGACACCAACGACGTCACCGCGAACACGGCGATCCCCAAAATGGCAATGGTCATGATGAGAATGCCAGCTTTGGCCCGTGCGGTGAGCCAAACGGGTTTGGTCGCCGCTTCATCCCCCGCGGAGTCGTCGTCGTGCCCGGATCTGGCTGTGATGAGCGCATCCAACTCAGCGGTGTACTTGTCCGTCAGCCGTGTCGCCGTGGCCTCATCGATGTCCCCCTCCATGAGCTGTCGCTCGACATCAGCAAGCTCCTGATGGAGCATCTCAATCGTTTCCAGGGACTGATCAGGCATCGTGCAGACCCCCTTCGGATGCTCTCGACGCCTGTCGGATGCCAACAATGGCGACGATCCCCCCGATCAGTGCGGCAATCGGGATCGCCCACAAGGCAACCAACCAGCTTGAAGTTGAGGTGTCGAGGATGTAGGAATCCCCGAAGTTGGCGGCGAACTCGGCACGGATCTCCTCATCACTTGCGCCCGCGGTCACCATGTCCCGGATCATCGCCCGGTAATCGCCCGCCACCGATGAAGAAGACTCCTCAAGGGACTCACCGTTGCAGAACGGACATTTGATCGTCGATGCCAGGGCCGATACGCGTTGGTCCACGGTCGGTTGAGACGTGGTTCCACCGGAGAGACCCATGACCATGATGCCAATGGCGATCGCACCAATGGCGATCGGAAGCACGGTTTTCATCGTGTCATTCATCGACGCTGCCCTGTGTGTCCCGTTGTTTGCTGGTCGCCGGAACGGGGTCGGCGTTCCTGCGTGAGGGTTTGCGCAGCAACGCAACACCACCACCAGCGAACGCCACGAGGCCTCCGAACCACAGCAGCCATTGGTACGGGAAGATGAACACGTTGAGCAGGATCGACTCGTCCGATCCCCCTGCGATGCCGAGATACACGTCCGTGGTGAATGACGTCCAAACGCTGGGGGTGCCGATGGGCTGGGCAACACCGGGGTAGCTGTTGACCGATGGTCTGAGCAGCGCCTTTTCGGTGCTGCATGACGAATCGAGTACCAGGACCTCGACACCGCTCACGGTTCGGTGTTGCTCCGCTCGTTGAAACGGCCCCACGTACGACAGACAGAACCCGCCGACAACTGCTGACGCACCCCGATCCATGCTCACGACTTCCCGGGTGGCAAGTCCGCTCGTTGTCGCCAGAGCGATGGCGACCAGGGCGATCCCGAGATGGGAGAGCTGGCCGCCCCAGTACCCCGGATCGTTCACCAGCACGGTGCGCGCTGCCCCGAACACCCCCTCGGGTCTGGAACCCACGAGCTCGGCGAAGCGAAGCACAAGAGCTGCGATCACAAAGCACGCAACCACGATGGTGATGACGACACCGACGGAGTCGAGACCTGCGAGCACGCAAACCGCACCGATGACCAGCGCGACGGCGATCGCCCATCGGAGACGCTTCCACAGAACCACACCGGTGGCAACCCTCCACGGTGCAACCGATCCGACCCCGATGGTCAGCAGCAGCACCAGTGCGAGAGGAACCGAGGCCTTGTCGAAGAACGGGCGGGCAACCGACACCTGGTCACCTGAGATGGCCTCAACGATGAGGGGGTACATCGTGCCGAACAGAACGGTGAAGGTCAGGACGCTCAACAGCAGGTTGTTGGCAAGGATAAACCCTTCGCGTGACACCAGGGAGTCGAGTCGTGGCGCTTGTGCAATGTCACCGGCACGGGCGATGAAGAGACCCAGGGAGGCAACCACGACGACCAGGAGGAACAACAGGATCCCCGGTCCGACCGCGGACTGGGTGAACGAGTGCACGGAAGCAACGACCCCCGACCTGGTGAGGAACGTCCCCAGAATGGTGAGTGCAAAGGTGGCGATCACAAGGATGAAGTTCCACGACTGGAGCATCCCGCGTTTTCGCTGGACGAGCGCCGAGTGGATGAACGCCGTCGCAGCGAGCCATGGGAGCAACGCCGCGTTCTCAACCGGGTCCCACGCCCAGTACCCACCCCAACCGAGGACCTCGTAGGACCACCAGGCACCGAGAAAGATCCCTGCCGTGAGGAACATCCACGAGATGAGTGCCCACCGGTGGGAACGGTCGAGCCAGGATGCCCCTGACTGTCTGAGCCAAAGGGCCGCGATTGCAAACGCAAACGGTGCGGTCATCCCGACATACCCGATGTACAGCATCGGTGGGTGGAACGCCATGAGAATGTGGTTCTGGAGCAACGGGTTCGGACCGAGACCCTGCGCCGGTGCCACCGTTGCCGACAGAGGCCACCATGAGGTTGCGCTGCACACCCCGCCGGCCACCTCGGTGCACACGGCGAATGGGTTGGCGACCGTTGCCATCAACCCGAACCAGAAGACGGCAACGGCACCCATGACGCCGAGGGCAAGCAACCCCAGTCGGTCCCCCGAGCCATCCGACCGGAAGACAAGCCACGTGAACACGGCAAGGATGAGGCCCCACAGGACGATGGATCCTTCGAGGGCCGCCCACCCGCCGGCAAAGAGAAAGATGAGCGGTGTCGTGGTCGCCGTGTGGTTCGCCACGTACGCAATCGAGAAATCGTGGGAGAGAATCCCGACCTCAAGCAGGACGAACGATGCAACGGCCGCACCAAGGAGAACCTGCACCGGGCCCGTGACGAGCTTCTTGTCCCCCGTCCGTGAGGCTCGAACACCCTGGAACGCGAGCACCGCCGCGGCACCGAGTGCGCAAAGAACTGCCAGGTACCCCGCGGTGGCGATCATGCGTCGCTACAGGCGTGACGTTCCGTGTCGTAGTGCTCGTCATCTGAGCGGTACTGCTCATCGTGTTTCACGAGCATCGTGTCAGACGAAAACGTTGTGCCATCCCATGTGCCCTCAACGACCACACCGATCCCCTCCTGGAACAACTGCGGTGGGACCCCCGTGTGGGTCACGGTCACCGAGGTGTCACAGTCCTCAACCGTGAACGTCACCGTCGTGCCGCCGTCAACAACCGACGCAGGAGCGACCCGACCCCCGAGCCGGAGTCGTTCTGAGGAGCCAGCACGCGCCTGCACCTCCCCCGGCGTGTTGTAGTACACCAATGATCCAGAGAGGTTCACCAACAGGACCACCAGAATGCCGATGATGACCACCGCAGGAATCACGAAGCGGGCGTAGCGTTTCATTCGTTCACGTCAAGTTTCTGGCGTGCCTTGTTGATCCTCGATGCAATCGACACGCCGAACACCACGAGACCCACATAGGTCGCCGCAAACGCCAGCCCGACCCAGTTCCACTGCTCGGCAATACCCATCAGAGGTCACCTCCCAGCGATGGAGCAGTCACGGCGGATCCTGCAACCGGCATGGTGCTGGACCGCTCCGAAAGCATGACCTGCTCCTCGAGCTTTCCGAGCTCGACAAGTTTGAACATCATCGCCACATACATCACCGAGAACATGGCCACGGCGATGAACAGGACGATGACCATGGAGGAGTCCATGTCAACCGCGGCCGGTTTGAGCATGGAGGCGGTCTGGTGGAGACCCCGCCACCACACGACCGAGAAGTGCACGATCGGCAACTGGACAACGGCGAGCGCCCCCAGGATCGCTGCCCTCCTGGCTCTCGCTTCAATGTCGTCGGTCGATCGGCGCAACGCGAGATACCCGAGATAGACGAAGAACATGATCGCCGTCAGCGTCAGGCGGGCATCCCAGGTCCACCACACCCCCCACGTTGACTTGCCCCAGATCATCCCGATGATCAGTGTCAAGCCGGTGAAAAGGACGCCGACCTCAGCGGAGGCAGCAGCGATGCGATCCCACTTGAGGTCCTTCCTCCACAGGTACAGGATGGAGGCGAGCATCGTGACGCCAAACGACACGTACGCAAGCCACGCCGCAGGGGCATGAACGTAGAGGATGCGCGAAAGTTCCCCCTGGACCGCATCGGGGGGTGCAAGAAACGATGCGGCAAGCGTCACACCCCCTGCAATGATGCAGGCGTACCAGGGCCAGATGGTGCTTGACGGTGACTTTGTGATGGTCATCCGGTCTCCTGTAACGATCTTGCGGAAAGGACCCCGGCGATCGCCAACACCAGTGTGATGACGCCCAGCATCAGGACCCACGTGAGGATACTCTTGCCAAGCCTTAGTCCTTCGAAGGACTGGGTTGCCGCAATCAGCAGCGGGACGGACATCGGGGCAACGATCAGGGGCACGAGTGCAGCCGTCGAACGGCCAGTCGCAACGATGCCAGCAGCGATCGTGCCGAGGAGTGCGAGACCGACCGCGACGAGGATGAGGATGACGGGGAACCACGCGGCCCCGGACAGCTCAATGTCGTACAGCACGACCGTGAGAACCCCGAGGACACCCTCAAAAAGCAGCAGCAACAGCACGTTTGCCAGCGCCGACCCCGCAAACACCGCTGCGGGATCCATGCCGGTGAGGGCAACCATGTCGCGCTGGGGAGTCGAGTCAGACGTTGTTCGTCGCACGGCGATCAGAACACCGAACAGCATGACGACAACCCAGAACATGCCGACCCCGACCCGGCGAAGCGTCACGGTGTCGGTGCTGATCGCTATGGGGATGAGCAGCAGTGCAACGGCTCCAAACGGCAGCGTGACCCACAGGACCTCCCCCGAACGACGTTCCCGCAGGAGGTCGCGCCGGGTGACCGTCATGGCCTGATCCAGAAAGGTGGTGCTCATGTGATCGTCCCGCCCTCGATCCGCAGGATGCGGTCTGCAAGGGACTCCACCCGACCATGGTCGTGCGACACGAGGACGGCTGCCCCATCGCGTTCGATGGTTTGTTCGACCAGGCGGTCAACGAGGTCAACTGCATCGGCGTCCAACGCTGAGTGCGGTTCATCGAGAAGCAGCAGATCCGGCTCGGTCATGAGCACGCGTGCGAACTCTGCGCGGCGTTGCATACCGTGGCTGCATCGGTCCGCTCTCCGGGTCTTGGCCCCTGAGAGACCCACGGCATCAAGACAGGCTCCGATCCGCTCCTTGTCGACCCCCATCGCATCCGCGATGAACCCCATGTTCTCGGCGAGGGTCAGTTCCGGATACCACCCAGGGGTGTGCCCGATGTACCCGATGCGTGGGCGGACCTCAAACCGGTTCGGACCATTGAGATCTGCCCCGAACACCGTTCCGGTCCCCTCCGACGGCCGTGTCATCGTTGCGACGAGACGAAGGAGGGTGGTCTTGCCAGCGCCGTTGGCGCCGAAGATCCCGATCGCCTCCCCCGGGTGGACGACAAGATCCACGTCACGCAGGATGGGGACCGCTCCGGCACGCACGGCAACGCCGGACAATGAAACGATCGCGGTGGCTCCTGACACGCCTGCAGGGTACCGATGACGTGACCGTCACCGGAATACTCCCGACTGACCGCGGGTTCCCACATCAACGCAAGAAACAGGAGTGCTTACCCCGTGGCAACCGTTGACATCACCAAAGAGACGCTCGCTGAGACCATCGAGAACAACGAGATCGTCCTCATCGATTTCTGGGCGGCATGGTGCGGACCGTGCCGAGCGTTCGGACCGACGTATGAGAAGGTGTCCGAGAAGTATCCAAACATCGTCTTTGCAAAAGTGGATACCGAGGATCAGCAGGAGGTCGCCCAGGAGTTCGGTATCCGGTCGATTCCCACCCTCGTCGCATTCCGGGAGAAGATCGGGATCTTCTCCCAGGCAGGTTCCGTCCCAGAGGACGTCCTCGAGGACCTCATCGACCAGATCACGGCGCTCGACATGGACGAGATCCGCAAGGAGATCGCGGCCAAGGACGAACACGATGAGAGTGGGGATGCATAAACGGGACTGGTGGGACACCTTGGTCGCCTGGTTCTGGATCGGGCAGGTCGTGTTGTGGATTTGGGTGGCTGTCCTGATCGTTGGAGGCTGGACATAGACGAGATCCGCAAGGAGATCGTGACCAAGGACGAACAACACGCCAGCGGGGATCACGAACACGTCTGAGGACGGCAGCGGTGCCTCTAATACATCAACGTTTCGGTGAGATGATGGGGCGCAAACGTGGCGTGGTACGCCTTCCAGAGTCGGTAGTCGATCTCAGGGATGACGAGTTGCATGTCGTCTGGCCTGATCGCATTGACGGCTTCGGTGAGGTCCGCGGTCGCCCAGATCGTCATGGCCCTGATCTCGATCTCCTCGTCACTGTCACGTGGGATCAACGTGCGCGTATCGATCCTGCCGGCAAGTTCCGGTGCGTAGCTCAGGATCCCCATGACTCGGAGTGCCACCGGGACGATGTAGTCGGCGAACGCGGTCATCGCGGCAATGTCATCAAGCACCGCCACGCCGGTGCGATGCATGCTCCACAGCCCGAGCTGGGCGAGTTTCTGGAGTTGCACCGAGTGACCGTGGTACTCACTCGTGTCGTTGAAGCGGGGGAACTCGACGAGGAGGCGCTCAAGCAATCCGTCACCATCTGCGTACATGGCGGGGGCGCACGAGCTGACGAACCGGTGAAACGCTCCGTCGTAGTGATCCGTGAGGGTCCGTCCGATCTCGTTGAGAATGGTCACGCGGTCCGCCAGCAGCGGGATCTCAATGGTCCCCTCAAAGATCTGCCCGAGCTCGGTTCGGTTGACCTGTGCCATCCATGCACCATCGAGGACCGGGACGCCGTTGTCGAGCGCTCTGCGGAAACATGCGTACATCGCCTCAGCATCCGCCCAGGTGTGGCCGTCGTAGGTGGTGTCAAAACGCTGAGCGGTTGCAAAGTCGGTGAAGGCGAAGTTGAGTCCGGCGTTGAGCATCGTCCAGTCGATGAGGTCATTACCGGTGAGTCCCACGTCGAACTGCGGGCCGCTCGGCGCTGTTCCGAACTCCTCGTGGGCCAACCATCGGGCCACCGTGTCGATGGCGTCAACATCCACCGTCACATGTCTCGCCTCTTCGACCACCGGCATGACGGACTGCATCACCGGTCGACTCCACACCGGGAGCCGTCGCGGTCGCCCACTGCTCACCATGTTGGAACCTCCACGTTGAGCACCATGACCTCACTCGCATCGGGGTAGGACAACTGCGTGCCTTCCTTGGTTGTGGACAAACTGCCACAAGCGCCACCGAGGGCAACCGCGTCCGTCAGGGACATGCCTGAGGCAAGGCCGGCAGCGAACCCCCCGACAAAGGCATCCCCTGCACCCGTGGTGTCAATGACGTTGACCGAAGCTGCCGGTTGGCGCCACGACCGGTTCACACCATCGGCCACGAGCACCCCGTCACCGCCAAGGGTGATGATGACCCCACACCCCCAGATCGTCGCCCACGTCTCGGCAGCGTCATCGCTTGGTTCGACCCCCGTGAGAAGGGCAAACTCGGTCTCATTGGGGACGATCCAGTCCGTCACATCCATCAGCTCGGTGACGATGCCAGCCGCCGGTGCGGGGTTGAGCACCGTCGCTGCACCATGGGACTTCGCCCATCGGAACCCCGCGAGGGTCGCACTCTGGGGCGTTTCCAGTTGGCCGACAACAACCGCCACCCCATCGGTGTCGGCAAGGTGTTCGGCAACGTGATCCCCCGACAACGCGTCATTGGCACCGGGTACGATCAAGATGCGGTTGGCGCCATCACGGTTCACCCAGATCGGAGCCACCCCGGTGCTGTGGTCATCAAGCGCCTTGACTCCAGAGGCATCGACACCGCGCTTGGCGAAGTTTGCAACCGTGGCACGGCCAAGATCGTCGTTGCCGACACACCCGATGAAGATCGTGTCTGCGCCAAGGCGTGACGCCATGACGGCCTGGTTGGCGCCCTTGCCCCCGAACCCCTGGGCGTAGCTGGAGCCAACGAGCGTCTCACCATCGTCAGGGAAGCGATCACAGTACGTGATCATGTCGATGTTCATCGAGCCGACGACAACGACCCTCCCAGGTGTCTGCATCTCGTCCATCGACGCCAGGCCCCTCGACGTGTGCTCTTCGGGCCTTGGCGCCCGATACTTCAGATTGAATCTGACTCTTCGTTCGACGGGGATGGGGCTCATGAGATCAGCGGAGCCAAGATGCTCTGTGCGGCAGCAAGGTCGCTGCGCTGAACCAGTAGCGAAACGCTGAAGGCGCCGAACATACCGGGGTTGGTGATGACGACCGCAGGAATGTTGGCGTCACTGAGCAGCGCCCAACCCTCCTCAGCCTTGTCGACCGAGTCAAAGACCGCTGCTGCAATCTCGGGTCCAAGGATACCCAT
>CAZULI010000003.1:12719-23133 GCA_964621095.1 uncultured Acidimicrobiaceae bacterium
CCGCCCGCTCCCCCGGTGAAGTTCCACGACTTGAGGTGGAACGACGGTGTGTGGACCGTTCCCGGCTCATCCTCACCATCGGCGTAGCGACTGTTCGATCCAATCCCGTTCACACGGCCAGGGCCGAGTGCATCGATGAAGGACTGCGTGAATCTGAGGTTGGTCACAGCACCAGTAATAGCACCATCTTCAATCATGAACGTCCCATTGCGGGTCAGGCCGGTCACCACCAGTGTCTTGGAATCGAGGACTCGGCAGTAATTGAAGGCCGAGACGTAGATCCCGCGTTCGACCCCGGCGATGAGTTCCTGCTCACTCAACACCCCCTCCCGGAAGAAAAGGTTGCGACCCGTGGGACGGTTGTCCCACGCCTCATCGCCAACCGGAGCGTGCCCCGTTGAGACACCACCAGCCTTCTTGGCGGTTCGACGGTCATGGAGGAGGGACGAGGTGACGCCACCATCAATGAGCCCAACGGTCGCTCTCGGTGTGCCTTCCGCATCAAACGGGATCCCCATTCCTCGTGGATCCGAGACATCATCCTTGAGGTTCACCGAGGGGTCAAACCTCTCCTCACCAAGGGTGACAAACGAGGTCCCCTCCGCGTACGCCTTGGCGTTGAAGCCATACCCCATGAGAAACTGGGCGATGGTCGCCATCGCCTCGGGGGCAAGGATGACCTCATACACCCCCGGCTCGGCATCAAAGGCGCCGATACCTCGGACGGCACGATCCGCTGCCAGCTGCCCAGCCACAGCAGCATCGATCGACGCAAGACTCGGGCCTGCCGTGTGGCCACTCCCCGCCGACGTCGGCGTCTGGTGGATTCCATCAAGGATGACCCGGGTCATGCGTCCATCAATGCGACGGTCTGCGGTGTTGCCGTACGCATCCTCGTACGTATCAACACTGCACATCCCCGCAGCGACAAGCCCGTCTCCAGCGTCAACAAACGTCCGGACAAGGGCGGCTCTGGCGTCAGGATCAGCGTGACTCGTCTCTTCATCGAAGTGGTCGACCGAAGGGACTCCTGCCGCTCCCCCGAATCCGGGGAACTCCTCATCGATCGGTTGGGTCCGAGCCGTGGCCAAGAGGCGGTCCACAAGGCGGCCGAGGGCATCATCAGTGACCGCGGTGGTGCTACCGGATGCGACGCGGTTGTCGAGGGCGACCGTCACATGGACGGATGCGACATCATCGGAGACGTTCTGGTGGATGAACGAGTTGGCGAACCGGGTCAGCGCAGAAGTACCGGTACGCACATAGACACCGGCCTCGGCTCGGGATCCAACAAGATCGAGCACGCGGGAGACGAGATCGGTCGAGCGGCTCATCCCTTCACACCCACCCGCACCCCGGCAAAACGGGCCGGTGCCGCCGAATGGCCGGTGTGGGCAACCTGCACGGGCTGGCCCTTCCCGCAGTTGGGAATCCCCCAATGGGTCAGCTCATCCGCACCGGCGAGCCGGTCAAGGGAGCCCCAGAACTGTGGTGTGATCCCCGTATACGTGGGGTTCTTGATTATCCGACCGAATCGGCCGTTCTTGACCTCGTACGCGATCTCACACCCGAACTGGAAGTTGAGTCGGCGGTCGTCAATGGACCATGATCGGTTCGTTCCCATGTAGATGCCGTCGTCCGTGTCGGCGATGATGTCGTCCAGGCTGCCCTCCCCCGGGAGCAGGCCGACGTTCGTCATCCGCACCATCGGGATGCGGTTGTACCCCTCACCGCGCACCATGCCTCCTGACGGGAGACCTGCCACCGCAGCGGAGTCACGGCCGGAGAGCACCCCCACCCAGATCCCGTTCTTGACGATGTCAACGCTGGATGCGGGGGATCCTTCGTCGTCGTAGCCGAACGTTCCGAGTGCCCCTGGGATGGTCGCATCCGCGGTGATGTTCATGAGCTCGGACCCGTAGCGGTGGGTGCCAAGTTTGTCGAGTTCGAGGTGACTGGTCCCCGCGAACGCTGCCTCCCAGCCGAGGATGCGATCGAGCTCGACGGCGTGCCCGACGGATTCATGGATTTGGAGGGCCACCTGGGAACTCTCGAGGATCAGGTTGGTCTCGCGCTCCTCCATCTGGGGGGCCGTGAGCAGCGCAACGGCCTCTTGAGCGATCCGTTGGGCGTGATCTGCGTACCGCCATTTCCGGATCGTCTCGTAGCCACCTGTCTCGAACTGGCCGAACGATTGTGGGTACGACCTGACCTGGGTCTCGTGCTCGCCGATCGCCGTTGCCGTGTAGTAGCCGCCTGCTTCGACGATGTGCTGTTCGATGCGGTGCCCGATTGATGAAACGAACCATTTGCGGGTGTCCCACCCAGCCACCGTGCCATACGCCAGACTGACCCCATCGACTCCCTGCATGGTCGCGGTGATGTCAACGAGCAGATCCACTTTCTCCGAGATGGAGACATCAAACGGGTTCTCGACGTGGGGAGTCTCCCAGAACGCTTGGACGACGGGGATCTCCCCGAGCTCGAGCACCGGTCCGGGAACCGCCGCGGACGCTTTGGCGATCGCCGCTGCGAGTTCACCGCAGGCACGAAGGCCGGCATCGGAGAGATCGCCGGTCGATGCGAACCCCCACGAGGATCCGATCAGGGCGCGGACCCCGACACCGATCTGCTCCGAAACATCGAGGGTGTCGAGATGCTGGTTCTGTACCTCGATGGACTCCTGTTTGGACAGGACCGCCCTCGCATCGGCGTACGTTGCCCCGGCGTCCATGGCTGCCTGGGCTCCGATCTCGGCTCTGTCGAACATCACGCTTCCGAAACGGTTGGTTTGACACGGACGCCCAGCGCCGCTTCTGGAGCGAGTTGAACCGGGCCGGTCGAGGTCTGGATCATCACGCTGCCGTCGCCCGCCGCTGCGAGAACCACCACGACGGAACCGCGGACGACACCTTGGGCCGACAGGAAGGCGTCAAGGGGTGGGGCCACTTCAAGGACGATCACGTCGGCCCCGGGAGGACCTTCGGTGAGGGGAACACCCTCGGTGCGTGTGGCACCTCGGACATCAGGGATCGGTTTGCCGGCAAGCCCGAACCGTGGATCCCCAAGGAAGGATGCAAGGCGGTCCGCCACGAGTTCGGGAGTGACGTGCTCCATCTCACACGCAACCTCATCAGCACGTTGGGGGGTGAGGCCAAGATGCTCGGACAGGAAGAGGCCCCACAGTCTCCGATTGCGTAGCACCGAACTCGCACGGAGGGCGCCAGCTTCAGTGAGGGAGACGCCTTTGTACGGTACGTACTCCACGAGCCCAAGACCCTCCAGCTTCTTCACCATCTGGTTGGCGGAGACGGAGGAGACACCGAGTGCGCGGGCGATGTTCGAAACCGCGATGGGTGGTGCGGATCCATCCTCGACGGCGCGTGCGATCGTGATGAGGTACATCTCCTCGGCTTCGGTCGGCACGTGGGTTTCCTGCATCATCAGATGCCTGAGGGTACCGGCCCCACTCTTCATTCTGTGGGCTCCAGCCCACCGCCACGGTAGGTTCATACCCTGGGTACGCGCTCTGAAGGGGTCGGGGTGCTGATACCGTTGGGCGATGCATGAGCTTGTGGGGACATGGAGACTCCTGGACTGGAGCGTGGAGATCGGTGGGCGCACGATGCGACCGTTCGGTGGGGCGGCGGTCGGGCTCTTGACGTACACGAGCGATGGCCGCATGTCGGCTTCGCTCATGAGGAAGGATCGGGATCTTCTCGACACCCACTCCCTGGCCCAGGCAGAAGCACTTGACCGTGCGGCCGCGGCGGTGGGGTACATCGCGTACGCTGGCTCCTATCACGTCGACGGCGATGAGGTGCACCACGACGTGGAGCTGAGCCTGTTCCCCGACTGGGTCGGTGTGACCCAGACCCGGTCGATCCGATGGGTCGACCAACCCGACGGAAGTCGGAACCTCGAGTTGTCGTATGTGCAGTCCAGTTCCGGGAGGAGGGCAACGAACACCCTCCTGTGGACCCGGATCACCAGTGAGGAGAACACATGACCACCGCTGCCGAATGGATCGAGGCCGCAGCGTCGATCGATCCCCGACGCCAGATCTTCATCGATGGTGCGTGGGTTGATGCCGTGTCGGGGGCCACATTCGACACGATCAACCCCGCAACGGGCAAGCCGATCGTCTCGGTCGCCGAAGGTGACGCGGCTGACATCGACGTGGCGGTGCGTTCCGCGCGCGCTGCGTTCGAGGACGGCCGGTGGGCGAACCTCTCACCACGGGACCGCGGCCAGACCCTGATCAGACTGGCCGAACTCATCGAAGCACACGGTGACGAGCTGCAACTCCTCGAGACGCTCGACGTCGGCAAACCGATCCGCTACTCCCGACGGGTCGATGTTGCCCAAGCCGTTCACACCTACGCGTGGTACGGCGAGGCGGCAGACAAGCTGTACGACGACATCGCCCCGACCGGACCCAACGCGCTCGGGTTGATCTCCCGTGAACCGATCGGTGTCGTCGGTGCCGTGACCCCCTGGAACTTCCCGATGATGATCAACGCCTGGAAGCTCGCCCCCGCCCTGATGGCCGGAAACTCGGTGGTCCTCAAACCGGCTGAACAGTCCCCTTTGACCGCACTGCGGATCGCTGAGCTCGCGATCGAAGCCGGACTCCCACCCGGCGTTCTCAACGTCGTTCCGGGGTACGGCGAGACCGGCGGGCGGGCACTCGGCCTCCACCCTGACGTCGACGGGGTCACCTTTACCGGCTCAACCGAGGTCGGCAAGCTCTTCCTCCAGTACGCAGGGCAGTCGAACATGAAGCGCGTCTCGGCTGAGACCGGGGGCAAGACACCCAACATCATCTTTGCCGACGCACCTGACCTGGAGTTCGCCATCGGGGCCGTCGGGTTCTCGATCTTCTGGAACACTGGGGAGATGTGCGTTGCGGGGTCCCGGCTGCTCGTGGAGCGGTCGATCCACGACCGTGTCGTGGAAGGCGTCGCCGCCCTCGCTGCGAGCTGGACCCCGGGGAACCCGCTCGATCCTGCGACAAAGGCGGGGCCGGTCATCGACGAACCCCAACTCGCGCGCGTCTGCCACTACATCGAGCGTGGGGTTGACCAGGGTGCCCGTCTCGTCGCTGGCGGAAACCGTGTGCTGACCGAGACCGGTGGCTTCTTCGTGGAACCGACCGTGTTCGCAGACGTCTCCAATGAGATGGAGATCGCTCGCGACGAGATCTTCGGCCCCGTGCTGGGCATCATCCCGTTCGACACGGAGGACGACGCCAGGATGATCGCAAACGAGACCCGGTACGGTCTGTCGGCAGCGCTGTGGACATCAAACCTCGGGCGGGCACACCGCATGGCAGCATCCCTCAAAGCGGGAACGGTGTGGATCAACAACTTCGACACCTCCGACATCACGGTCCCGTTCGGTGGCTACAAGGAGTCCGGGTTCGGGGGGAAGGACAAGTCCCTCCTCGCCCTCGACAAGTACACGAACGTCAAAACGACCTGGATCAACCTCGGCCGTGGCGGTGTCTAGCCGGAGATCAAGCGGCTGAACCTGTCAGCCCGGTTGGACCCTCGCGTACCGTCTCTGGAGATAGACCAAGGGCCGGGCATCCCCGATCGTGCCGTGGCGAACCTTGCCGAAGAGGACCCAGTGGTCACCCATCTCGACGCGTTCGATCGTCTCGCATTCGAACACTTGGAACGCGTCGGCGAGGACCGGTCCTGCAACGGTGGTTGTGGGATCCGACCATTCGACGGAGCTGAACTTGTCAACGCCTGAGGTTGCAAAGAGCCTGGCGATGTCTTCGCTTCCTTCGGGCATGAAGTTCACGGTGTAGCCATCGGCCGCGACCATGGTGTCGAGCGATCCAGTGGCCTTGTCAACACACACGAGGACGATGGGTGGGTGTACCGAAACGGAGACGAACGCAGACACGGTGATCCCAACGGGCCCATCAGGCGACCGGACAGTGACGATCTCCACCGATCCGGCGTGATGCGACATGGCTTCCTTGAAGTCCTCGCCATCCATCACCCTGTTGTCCATCAAGCCTCCCTCCCGGTTCGCAGGGAGCGTACCGACAAAACCGTCTTCACTTTCTGACCACCTCCTCCTGCCATATGATGTGTCCATGACACGCCACATCACCATCGTTGAGGTGGGTCCACGAGATGGACTCCAGAATGAGGATGTGGTCGTTGCGACCGATCAGAAACTCCGCCTGATCGAACATCTCATCGGGGCAGGCGTCCGCAGGCTGGAGGCCGTCTCCTTTGCGCACCCAAAGCTGGTGCCACAGATGGCCGATGCTGAAGCGGTCATGGCTGGCGTGCCTGACGTTGCGGAGGTTTCCTACATCGGTCTCGTGATGAACCAGCGTGGCTGGGACCGGGCCAGAGAGACTCGGATTCATGAAATCAACATCCCCGTCTTTGCCACCGATACGTTCAACGAGAGGAACCAGGGCGTATCCACGAAGGAGACGATCGGGATGCTGGGCCGGATCGCCGAGGACGCCGCCTCAAACGGTCTCGGGGTCACCGCAACCATCTCGGTCACCTGGGGGTGCCCGTTCGAGGGTGAGGTACCCACCGAGCGGGTCGTCGCCATCGCAAGAGAACTCGCCGACACAGCGATCAGCGAACTTGCCCTCGCCGACACGATCGGTGTCGCCGACCCATGGTCGGTGAGCGAACGGATCGAGGCCGTCCGCAACGTCACAGGGGACCTGCCACTTCGGGTCCACTTCCACAACACCCGCAACACCGGCATCGCGAACGTTCACGCAGCCATCACGGCCGGTGTCACGGTCATCGATGCGTCAGTGGGCGGTCTCGGGGGTTGCCCCTTCGCCCCTGCAGCCACGGGCAACATCGCCACCGACGATCTTGTGTACCTGTTGAATCGCGGCGGCTTCGAGCACGGCGTCTCTCTTGCCGCCCTCATGGAGATATCACACGAGTTGGAGAAAACGCTCGGCAAACCAATGCCTGCCATGTTGCCGAGGGCAGGAGACTTCCCGGGAGGGGTGCAATGATCAGACACATCGTCCTGTTCGAGTTCAAGGACGGGGTGAGCCAGCATGACATCGATGCAATGGAAGCTGCACTCGGAACACTCCCCTCCCACATCGACACGATCGAGTCCTACACCTTTGGTCGTGACCTCGGCTTGACAGATGGGGCGGTCGAGTACGCCGTGGTCGCCGATTTCGCAACCCCCGAGGGGTACCTCACCTACCGGGATCACCCCGCCCATCGGGAGGTTGTTGCCTCCCACGTGACCCCCATCGTCGCCAAGTTCACCCGCATCCAGTTCGAGACCTAGGACGAACCCCGATCGCGTTCGTCTTCGAGCGTCGTGCATCGATGTAGGTTTGGGAACAGTCCCATGGTGAAAGGAGATGCAGATGGAGCTCGCTGATGCGCTTGGCTGGGCCTCGGAACGCAAACACGGGGTCCTCATCACGATCCGCAAGGATGGGAGGCCCCAATCGTCGGACATCATCTACGCCGTTGACGGCACGTCGTTCCTCATCTCCGTGACCGCCGACCGAGCCAAGACGCACAACATGGCACGGGATCCACGCGTGGTCCTCCACATCACGGATCCCGCCGCATGGTCGTATGTGTCCTTTGACGCGACCGCAGCGTTGTCTCCGCACGCGGTGAGCCCTGACGATGCCACGAGTGATGCCCTTGTGACCTACTACGAACTCGTGGCGGGGAAGCCACATCATGACTGGGCCCAGTACCGACAGGCCATGGTGACCGAAAAGCGTCTCATTGCGACGCTGACCCCCTCACACGTGGTCGGCAATCTCCGCTGATCAGCCCTGGGCCGCCTCCGTGGCACCGAGGCGTCGCACGACCAGCACGATCGACGACACGGCCGCTGCCGCCACCCCCGCTGCAACCGGAGCCACCGTCCAGAACGCGTCAAGCCCACCGACCAGGGCTGCCACGATCAGATACCCACCGCCAGCAAGGCGCGAAAGCCGCAACCGTCTTCGGTGAAGCTCTCCCCGATTGCGGTCCGTTGGCGAGACGGTCGACACCCCGATGATCGACACGGCCGCCACGACCGCAACGGCCCCTGCGAGGGCAAGGGTGGCTGCCTCAACCGTGATCGCTTGGAGATCTGCAAACCCAAACGCCCCAATGAACGAGCCAGCGAGGACCACGACCCCCCACCACCGAAGTGGCCCGACCTCGGGTGCGTTCTTGAGCCACACGAGACAGACAAGACCGATCGGCCAGGCCCAGAGCGTTCCCCCCGAGCCCCATCCGACGACGCCGATGAGGAGGAGGTCCGAAACAGTGAGGGAGTGTCCGACCGTTCCGGTCGTCATCCGCAGCGTCAGCATCGCTGCCGCCGCGATCAGGGCACTCGGAACCGCCACGAACACCCCAACTCCCGCAAGCACCATCGCCAGAGTGGCGACGTGCACATGGTCCGGATCAAGCTCCCTGCCAATCATCCATGCAACGGCGATCGAAAGCGAGCTGTTCACCGCCTCACCGTACGTCAGATGATCACCCACAACGGCAACGCCGAAACAGGCGGCCAGGGAGACGAGAAACCCGATGAGGAGGATGCGGTTCGAGAGCAATCTGATGTCAATGCCTCGGCCGAGACCGTCGAACATTCGCCGCCCATCCTGTCATGGTCTGATTGTTGGGAACGGTACAACGCTTCAGGCGCGTGGGCACGCCAACAACGCCGTCGTCGTCCTGAGCCTCAGGGATCCGAGCGCAGCACGTACCCCACGCCACGCACCGTGTGAATGAGGCGCGACCTGCCACCAGCCTCGGTCTTGCGTCTGAGATACCCGACGTAGACGTCAAGGGAGTCGGTGGTGGTGACAAAGTCGATCCCCCAGATCTCCTTGTGGATCGTGGCACGATGGATCACCATGCCCGGGTTTCGAGCCAGCAGGACCAGCAGATCGAACTCGGTCTTGGTGAGGGGGACCGGATCGTCCCCACGCCGCACCGTGCGGGCCCCGGGATCGATCACCAGGTCTTCGAACGCGATGACCGTTGGATGATCACCGGGGGATCGTCTCAGCAGGGCCTTGACGCGTGCCCTCAGCTCGTCGAGAGCAAACGGTTTGGTCAGGTAGTCGTCGGCGCCTGCATCGAGACCCTCGACTCGGTCACCAACCGCAGCTCTCGTGGTCACCATCAGAACCGGGGTGTCATCCCCCGATGACCGAATCCGGCGACACACCTCGATCCCGTCAAGGTGCGGCATCATGATGTCGAGCAGGATCAGACCAAAGGTCTCGTCCCTGATCATCGCAAGGGCGGTGCCACCCTCCCCAGCTGTTTCGACGGTGTACCCCTCATGGCAGAGGGCACGGGCAAGTGCGTCACGTACCGCAGGGTCATTCTCAACAACGAGAATCCGCGCATCGTGTGGTTCCATGTCGAAAGCCTACGACGTGGTGGTGGAACTGCCACGGCGAACGTCTGCCGCGCGCATGCGACCCGCCACGGGAACTCCCACAAGGGGTCGCTCACCCAGGGAACGGCCAGCGCGCACTGAGATTGAAGTCAAGGACGAGGTTGAGCACGATGGTGACACCGAGCCAGAGACCCCACCCGATGACCATCGTACCGATCGTCTTTGACGTCGAGATGTTGAGCCCCTCACGGAACGCTATGACCGCAGCGACGAACATCCACGCCGCTCCGGGAAACCCAAGCCAGGGGATGACCCCAATGGCCAAGGGCACGAACGCAAACCCAATGACCCGCAGCATCGCCGGATACGTCGTGTGGCCACCAAACACCCGCGTACCGATCAGCCACGACGTGAGACTCCAGAGCAGCCACCCGAACACACCGGTGGTGATCCCCCCCAGCACCGCTGCGAGAACACTGACATCTTCAAGCGCAATCGCCGAACCCACCCCCGCAAGCCCTGACGCAACCACCACGACGACCGCTGCCTGGACCGTCAAACGGGGGTCGATCTCAGCAGCGTTGTAGAACTCAACGTCGAGCATCGCCGCTCGCACTGCATTACGAATCACCTCCGGAGCATAGGGAGCACGACGTACACCTCATGGCTCACCACTTCGGGGGTGGAGCGCGTACCCAGGGTATGAACCCACCGTGACGGTGGGCTACAGCCCACAGAACGCCAAGAAGTACGCGTTTGGGCACACGGTTCGCGACCGTGGGAGACTGTCCTCATGGAAGTACGACACCTCGCTGGCATCGAAGGCGCCCGTTCGGCGAAGGGAGTTGCGATCATCATCGACACCTTCCGGGCGTTCTCAACCGCTGCATACGCTCAGGCCGCTGGCGTCGGGCCCCACTACCTCACCGATACCTTTGATCGCGCCCGCGACCTCGCCGCCCAACACCGTGGCGCAGTGCTCTGTGGCGAGTCCGGGGGTGTCAAACCGGACGATTTCGAGATC
>CAZULI010000004.1:0-23043 GCA_964621095.1 uncultured Acidimicrobiaceae bacterium
ACCATGGGGTGACGGCACGGTCGGGCGGGATGTTGTGAGGCCGGCATCCACGGTCTGTATGGTCAGGGAGGCACCCCACCTCGAGGTGTTGATGGTGCGCCGGACCCTCAAAGCACGCTTCATGCCCGGCATGTGGGTGTTTCCCGGCGGAGCCGTGGATCAGTCCGATGAGAACCCTCCCCCAGCGTTCGGCGCTCCGCCCGTTGACGTTTGGCGGGTGGCAGCCCTCCGAGAGATGATCGAGGAGACGGGGATCTGGTTGACCACCGGCGGTACCCAGGAACATGGCGTCACGGAGGATGCGTTCGGGGATGTGGCAGCCTCAGGAGAGACCCTTGCCCCCGATCAGCTGATCTACTTCGCCAACTGGATCACCCCCGCGGTGTTCCCCATCGGATTCGATACCCGATTCTTTCTCGCCCACGTGGATGGAGGGACCAAAGGTGCCATCGACGGTGACGAGCTGATCGACCTTGCTTGGATCCCGCCAGCCGAGGCGATCGACCGGGAGCTCCACGGCGCATGGGACCTCGCCTTTCCCACGAGACGGACCCTGCATCTGCTCGCTGGTGAGGCATCAGCCGAGGAGCTGACGGCACGACTCCGATCCGTTGATGTGGTGGAGGCGGTTCAGCCGCGACTGGTGGTCTCTGACACAGGGGTACGACTCATCACGCCGGATGAGCCGGGGTGGGACGCAGCCGAGGCATCCCAGAGCGATCCGACCATTCTTGATCGCATGACGGAAACCCTCAAACGACGCGGTGCGGTCCCTGCGGAGTTCAGACATGGATCGTGAGCCGTCGTGACCATTGACCGGATCCTTGCACCGAACCCGGGGCTCTACACGGGACCGGGTACGAACAGCTACATCCTGCGATCAGGTGGCGAAGCACTGGTGGTGGATCCGGGACCAATCATTGCAAGGCACGAACTCGCGATTGTTGCCGCCCTTGAGACCTTGACCCCCGTCGGTGTGGTGGTGACGCACACCCACCCCGATCACGCACCGCTGGCCAACCCCCTTGCCGCCAGACTCTCGGTTCCGGTGTACGGCTATGAGGACGGCCCCGCCTTCTCCCCGGATGTCAGACTGGGGGATGGTGATGAGGTTGCGTTCGGGTCAGAACACATCACCGCCATCCACACCCCAGGACACACACCCGACCATCTGTGTTTCCGACTCGGCGATGTCCTTCTCACCGGTGACCACATCATGGGGGGCTCGACCGTCGTGATCGAGGACGCCGCTGCCTACCTCAACAGTCTGTAT
Source organism: uncultured Acidimicrobiaceae bacterium (assembly GCA_964621095.1). Lineage (GTDB taxonomy): Bacteria > Actinomycetota > Acidimicrobiia > Spongiisociales > UBA5794 > UBA5794. The sequence goes on from CAZULI010000004.1 coordinate 1,274, forward strand.
CTCGTCCGTGATCTCGCGGTGGCCCGTCTCGAACCCGGACACGGCGACACCATCGACGATGCAGGGGCGACGATCAACCAGTACATCGATCACCGGCTCGAACGGGAGCGACAGGTGCTTGAGGCTGTCCGCGCTGGAGCAGGAACGATCGGTGGCATCGTCGACATCGTGTACGAGGGGCTTGTGGCCGGCCTTCGGAGAGCCGCCGTTCAACAGGTTGCCGTCCAGTTGAGGAAGCTTTTCGATGATTCCCTTGTATGGTTTGACGTGGGCTCGGCGGAGGAACAGACAAGCGTCCGCATTCGATAGGGGAACAATGAGAAACCCAATCGTCGTCGCCATGGCACTGGTGGTTGCCCTGGCAGCACCTGCGTACGCCCAATCCTCCAACGAACTGACCCAGGCAGATGTTGACCGTGCTCTTGCCCAACGCAAGGCTGCCGCCAACTCCCTCGCCGAGACAACCGCACGGTTCGAGGTCGCGGTCGCCGATGAGGACCTCTCACGGGAACGCATCGAGAAACTGGCCAAGTCGATTGCCGCCCTTGAACTGGACATCTCCGACATGCAACGTGAGGTGCTCGAGATTGTCCAGAACCGCTACATGAACGGCGCTCCCAACGGTGCCGAACGCCTCTTCGCCGCAGGAACGTTCCAGGATCTCCCCGTCCAGAGCGAGTACTACCAACTGGTCGGCGAAAGTGACCTGTCGAAACTCCGCGGCCTTGAGGCGGCTGAAGCGCTGTACCAACAGCAACAGAAGACTCTCGACGAGACACTCGCCGAACAGGTCGCGCTCGTGGCCGAGATCTCGGTCCTACGGGACGAGATCTTCCAGACACTGGAGGACGCCGATGAGGCGTACAACAAGGTGGCCACCGCCTACGCCGCCCAGGAGGAGAAGAAGCGGCTCGAGGAAGAGGCGCGGCGCAAGCGTGAGGCCGAGCGGCGAGCAGCAGCGGCAGCAGCCGCGGCAGCCTCGACAACGACGACGGCTCCCCCCACCAAGAACACCGGTGGCACGACGACGACCACGAAACCACCCACAACCACAACAACGGCCGCTCCATCGACGACCACCACCACAGCGCCCAGTGCGCCCCCACCGGTCGTCACCTCCGGCAAGACGTGTCCGGTGAACGCTGCGACGACGTTCTCCGACTCGTGGGGTGCCGGCCGGTCCGGTGGTCGGTCCCACAAAGGGGTCGACATGATGGCCCGACGGAACGCGCCGTTGGTGGCGATCGAATCAGGCAAGATCAAGCGGACCTCGAACAGCACGCTTGGGGGGATCTCAATCTATCTGACCGGTAGCTCGGGGGCGGAGTACTACTACGCCCATCTCGAGGCGCTCGCCAGTGGTGTCAAGGGCGGGCTTGCCGTCAACGCCGGCGACGTGATCGGGTATGTGGGGACCACGGGGAACGCCCCGGACAATCTGCCGCACCTCCATTTCCAGTACGCGCCGCCCGGTTCTGACTGGATCAACCCCTACCCACTCGTCAAGGGTCTGTGCGGGTAGGTCAGGCGACAGCGGTCAAACGGCCGATGTGCTCTTGGCCGAACGTTGCTCCCCGGCGTCGGGGAGCAAGGCTGCAAGGGACGTCAGCCGACCAATGCAGCTGTCGAGGGCGAGCGGTGGCAGGATCTCGGTGATTCTGGCTGCTGCTTCGGCGATGGCAACGGCGGCGGCCGTCTCGGGATGGTGAACGACGATGGGTTCCCCCGCATCGCTGCCGAGGCTCACGGACGGATCGATCGGGACGGAGGCAAGCAGCGGCACGGAGAGCTCCTCGGCGAGTGCCACACCACCCCCTGCCCCGAAGATCGGGTAGTGATCCCCGTTGGGGGTTGTGAACCCCGCCATGTTCTCGATGACGCCGACAATCGGCATGTGGGAGCGACGGGCCATGTCGGCGACACGGGCCGCGACCCGCTGGGCTGCAAGCTGCGGTGTCGTCACGACCACCATCTCGGCTTGGGGCAGCAGCCGCGCCAGGGCCATCTGCACATCACCGGTCCCCGGCGGCATGTCGACCACGAGGTATCCGAGGTCCGCCGGCCATGCAACATCGTTGAGAAACTGTTCGAGTGCCTTTGACAACATGAGCCCCCGCCACATGAGGGCGGTCGCTTCGTCGTCAAGCAGGAGACCCGTCGAGACGAGATGGATGCCGTTGGCGACCGTCGGCTCGATTTTGCGGTCCTTGTTCGCCATGAGGCGAACATCTCGCGCTCCGAGCATGCGTGGCGTCGAGAACCCCCAGATGTCTGCATCAAGGAGCCCCACGGAGTGACCCTGGGCGGCAATCGCGAGCGCAAGGTTGACACTCAAGGAGGATTTCCCGACTCCACCTTTGCCGGAACTGACGGCGATGACCCGGGTCGTGGGGTTGACGGCGGTCGGTGTCGCGGTTTCGCGGGCCCGCATCCTTGCACGTTCCATGAGCGTTGAACGCTGCTCCTGGGACATCACGGTGGTGTTGATCTCGACGGTGTCGATCCCCGGGATCGCCGCAACCCGGCGTTTGACGTCCCCCTCGATCTGCCCCCGCATGGGGCACGACGCGATCGTGAGTGCCAACCCGATCGTCGCCAGACCGTCAACCACCGACACATCCCCGACCATGCCCAGGTCAACAATGTCGGTCCCGAGCTCAGGATCGATCACCTTGGCAAGCGTCTCCCTGACATCAGCTTCCAATCCCATACCCACAAGGTTACCGACCACTCCCTCGTCGATTTACGCGTACCCAGGGTATAAACCCACCGTGGCGGTGAGCTGGAGCCCACAGAATGAACATTTGGTCGACGATGTGACCGCCACCCGGTATCATCAACTCGCTGATCAACAACATCCCGGATCAGGTGAATCACCCCTGGAGGCGGCGTGACGGTTCAAGAATCCCAGACAACAGAAGACGTGCGACCCTCAGCGGGTGGTGCGATCGGCCCGAAGGTGACACTCACTTCAAGTGCAGCTGCCAAAGTCAGAGAGCTGCTTGAGGCTGACGGTGACGACACCAGCTTGCTGCGTCTCGGTGTCAAGCGTGCTGGTTGCTCCGGCTACGCGTACGACATGTTCTTTGACTCCGTGGTCGATGAGACCGACTTTGTCACCACCACCGACGGTGTCTCCGTCGTTGTTGATGCGGTGAGCATTGGGCTGATCAACGGATCAACCATCGACTTCAGGGACAACGGCCTCGATGGGGCCGGTTTCGCCATTGAGAATCCCAACTCCAGCGGCGGTTGTGGGTGCGGCAAGTCGTTCTCCTGACCTCCTCCAACTCCGTTCCGAACCGATGACCCCGGGAGACTGAACCATGCCAAAGACGATTCTCAGCACCCCCAATGGACCCCCAGCCGGGGGCCCGTACAGCACCGCAACCGAGGCCAACGGCTTCGTCTTCTGTTCAGGAATGGTTGCGGTCGTCCCTGGCACCCGTGAGGCGATCACCGGTACGGCCGCCGAGCAGACGCATCAGGTGATGAAGAACATCGGTGCGGTTCTCAAGGACGTCGGTCTTGGCTACGCCGATATCGTCAAGACGACGATCTTTCTGACCGACATCACCGAGTTTGCAAACGTCAATGAGGTGTACGCCCAGTATGTCGGGGACAACAAACCTGCCCGTTCCACATTCCAGGTGAGCGCACTCCCCGGTGGATACCAAGTCGAGATCGAGTGCATCGCTGCGCGATGACCCAACCTCTGACCCCCCGAGGGCGCGATACTCTCTACGTTTGATTCCCCCTACCCTGAGACTGTCCTCCCCGCGTTCGCAGACGCACCCGGCAAAAGGAGCATGCCATGAACCGTGAATCCGTACTCGACGCCCTCGGGATCGCCCCCGTCTCCTCCGGCGCCTACGCTGCTGGATGGCGGGAAGGTTCGGGACCAACCATTGAGTCCATCGACCCCACCACCGAGCAGTCCAATGGAACGGTTCGGATGGCAGGCGCCGACGACTATGAGGCAGCCGCCCAGGCGTCGGTGGACGCGTTCGAACGCTGGCGCATGGTGCCCGCACCGGTTCGCGGTGACTACATCCGACAGATCGGCAACGCCCTTCGCAAGTACAAGGAGCCCCTCGGCGCCTTGGTGTCGATGGAGGTCGGCAAGATCCGGGCTGAGGGCGAGGGCGAAGTCCAGGAGGCGATCGACGTCGCCGACTTCGCCGTCGGCTTGTCCCGTCAGCTGTACGGACTCACCATCGCATCCGAGCGTCCACGCCACCGCATGTACGAACAGTGGCATCCGCTTGGTCCCGTCGGCATCATCACGGCGTTCAACTTCCCCGTCGCCGTTTGGTCATGGAACGCGTTCCTGGCCGCAGTCTGTGGCGACTCGATGATCTGGAAGCCTTCACCGTTGGTGCCGCTGTCTGCCATTGCGGTACAGAACATCTGCCATGAGGTGATGGAAGGAACCGGGTTCGAAGGAGTGTTCAACCTCACCATCGGAGATGTTGACCCGGTTGGCGCAGCCATGGTCGACGATCCAAGGCTCCCTCTCATCTCTGCCACCGGATCGGTCAGAATGGGCCAACAGGTCGGGATCCAGGTCGCCAAGCGGCTTGGGCGTTCCCTCCTCGAACTTGGCGGAAACAACGCGATCATCGTCATGGACGATGCGGATCTCGATCTTGCGGTTCGCGGGGCCCTCTTTGCAGCAGCTGGGACCGCTGGCCAACGATGCACCTCCCTGCGCAGGCTGATCGTCCACAAGGACGTCTCCGACCTCCTCGCCAAGAGGCTCGTCGCTGCGTACGGGCGGATTCCCATGGGGGATCCTCTGGAGGAGGGAACCCTCGTGGGCCCACTGGTGACCCAGGGTGCCGTCGACGCCACGAAGGCAGCTCTCGCCATCGCCCTTGAGCAGGGTGGAGAACTGCTTGCAGGAGGGAACGAGCCTGATCGTCAAGGGTTCTTCTTCGAACCAACCCTCATCAAGCTTCCCAAGGACGCACCCATCGCACAACAAGAGACGTTCGGCCCATTGCTGTATCTCATCGAAGTGGACTCTCTCGAAGAGGCTCTTGAGGTGAACAACAAGGTCCCCCAGGGTCTGTCGTCGGCGATCTTCACCGATTCGCTGCGCTCGTCGGAACGCTTCCTGTCTGCCGAAGGGTCGGACTGCGGTATTGCAAACGTCAATATCGGGACCTCGGGAGCTGAGATCGGTGGAGCGTTCGGCGGTGAGAAGGAGACCGGAGGAGGGCGTGAATCAGGATCGGACTCCTGGAAGGCGTACATGCGGCGCCAGACGGTGACGGTCAACTGGTCCACCGACCTCCCCCTCGCCCAGGGCATCGAGTTCGGCTGAGCACAGCCAACCCCACAGACAAAGCAGACATCGCAGGAGCGTGCGTCGTCACGCTATCCGAATCGGTACCCCACCGATCGGACCGTCGTGATCCACGACGCACGCTCCTCGCCAAGCTTTGCACGCAGACGTCTGACGTGAACATCAACGGTGCGTGAACCCCCGAAATAGTCGTACCCCCATACGTTGGTGAGGATCTGTTCGCGGCTCCACACACGTTTCGGGTGTTCGACGAGGAATCGGAGGAGTTCATACTCCATGTAGGTGAGGTCTCGGGGGACCCCTGCCACCGTTGCCTGGTAGGTGGCGGTGTTGAGTTCAAGGTCGGCGTAGCGAAGTGTCAGGGTGCTCGCAGCTTCGACGGTCCCGGCACCGAGCCGGCGCAGACGGACCCGCAACTCCTGTGGATCAACCGGGGTGAGAAGAAAATCATCGAACCCCGGCTGATCTTCAAGGTCGACGGTCACGGTGCGGTCAGCCACGACCAGCACGGGGAGATGGTACTCGTCGCGAAGTTTCGCCCCGAAGTTGATCACCCCAGAAGGGTCGTCGCCGAGTTCGAGGACCGCCCCGGCCCACCCGTCAGACGGCTCCTTCGTCCCCACCTCAGCAAGCGTTCCCACCGGTACTGGCTGATACCCGGCAGTCAGAACTGCCGACGTGAGTGCCGGTGACGGCGAGGCAGGGTGGATCACGAGATACATCACAGAACCGGCAGGTATTCCTTGAGCTCGTATCGCGAGACGTGCTGTTCGTACCGAGCCCACTCCCGTTTCTTGTTTCGCAGGAACCACTCAAAGACATGATCCCCGAGGGTCTCGCGAACGAGGGAGGATGCTTCCATGGCCTTGATGGCGTCAGCGAGATTGGAAGGGATGTGTCTGATCCCCGCGGCTGCTCGCTCGGACTCGCTCATCTCCAGAATCTCTGACCCCGCCTCACGGGGCAACTCGTAGTTGTTTGCCACCCCTGCAAGCCCTGCCGCAAGAATCACGGAGAGCGCCAGGTACGGGTTGCACGCCGTGTCCGGTGAACGGAACTCGATGCGGGTTGCATCGATCTTCCCCTTGCGGGTCGCAGGAACCCGCACGAGAGCGCTCTGATCGTTGCGGGCCCATGTCTCGAACGTCGGTGCATCAAACCCACTCACGAGCCGCTTGTAGGAGTTCACCCACTGATTGGTGACGGCGGTGATCTCAGAGGAGTGGTGCAACAGCCCTGCGATGAATCCACGAGCAACCTTCGACAGCCCATACTCGCCATCCCCGTCGTGGAACGCGTTCTCATCCCCCTTGTACAACGAAAGGTGCAGATGCATCCCGGACCCGTCGTACATCTCGAGAGGCTTCGGCATGAACGTGGCGTAGACCCCATGTTTGAGCGCCACCTCCTTCACCGTCAGACGGGTCGTGATGATGTTGTCCGCCATGGTGAGCGCATCGGTGTGGCGCAGATCGAGTTCGTGTTGGGACGGCGAGACCTCATGGTGGCTGAACGCCACGGGGATACCGAGCTGTTCAAGCATCGTGATCGTGGTGCGTCGGTACTGCTGGGCGGCATCGAGCGGCGTCAGATCGAAGTACCCACCCCGATCAAGCACCTGCGGCTCGGTGGAGGTGTCGGCGAAGTAGAAGTACTCAATCTCCGGCGCCACATAGAACGAGTACCCGAGTTGGGCGGTCTGTTCAAGATTGCGGCGCAACACATGGCGGGGATCACCGGGGAACGCGGCGCCGTCAGGGGTCACGATGTCACAGAACATCCGTGCCACGGCATCGTCGCCTGCTTTCCACGGGAGAATCTGAAACGTCGTGGGGTCGGGCCTGGCAAGCATGTCGGACTCATGGCTGCGTGAGAAGCCATCAATGGAGGAGCCGTCGAACGACGCCCCCTCTTCCAGAGCGAGCTCGAGCTCAGCAGGGGTGATGGCAAACGACTTGAGGAATCCTTGCACGTCGGTGAACCAGAGCCGGATGAACCGAATCCCCCGTTCCTGGACGGTGCTCAGCACATACTCTCTCTGGCGATCAGCGGATGATGGTGTGGGTCCCATTGCACCATCGTACGGAGTGTGGGGGGAACTGTCAGCCCGGATTGGTGAGGAAACACAACGTTCACACTCGTGTTACGGCCATGTAACTCCGGCGTAGCAGTATTCCTCTGTTGTGGTGGACGTTGTCTGCCACACCCGTGATACAACACCTGAAACAACACCATGTCCCTGAAAGTGAGAGAGCATGCCATACCGAGCTGAGTACATCTGGATTGATGGTCAGAAACCCACAGCCAAGCTGCGGTCCAAGACCAGGGTTCTCCAGAATGGGGACGAGCTTCCACTCTGGGGATTCGATGGGTCATCGACCCAGCAGGCTCCCGGCCACGCATCAGACTGCGTCCTGCGCCCGGTCAAGATCATCCCTGATCCAACCCGTGGTCCTGACGACGTCCTTGCGTTGTGTGAGGTCCTCAACACCGATATGACACCACACGAATCCAATACCCGGGTCCGGGCCGTCGAAGCTCAGGCAAAGTACGGCGATCAGGAACCTTGGTTCGGGATCGAACAGGAGTACACCTTCTACAAGGACGGTCGCCCACATGGCTGGCCCGTCGGTGGGTATCCAGCTCCTCAGGGCGGGTACTACTGCGGCATCGGCGCTGACGAGATCTGGGGTAGGGATGTGGTCGAACAGCACACGACAGCGTGCATCGAGGCAGGGCTGGCGATCTCGGGGACGAACGCCGAGGTCATGATCGGGCAGTGGGAGTTCCAGATGGGTCCCCTTGGCACGGTTGAGATCGGCGACTCGATCTGGCTTGCTCGATGGCTGCTGTACCGCATTGCCGAGGAGTACAACATCTCGGCGACGCTCAACCCCAAGCCGGTCAAGGGTGACTGGAACGGGGCAGGGATGCACACAAACTTCTCCACCAAGGCGATGCGGGAGGGGTATGACGCCATCATCACCGCGTGTGAGGCGTTGGGGGCTCGAGCTGCTGAGCACATCGCAAACTACGGAGCAGGGATCGAGGATCGGTTGACCGGTCTCCATGAGACAGCTCGATGGTCCGAGTACTCCTACGGTGTGTCCGACCGCGCGGCGTCGGTTCGTATTCCCTGGCAGGTCCATGTTGACCAGAAGGGGTACATCGAGGATCGCCGTCCGAACGCCAACGCCGACCCCTACGTGATCGCGGCGCTCATGACCGAGACCATCTGCAGCGCTTTGGCGTGAGCCATCACCCGAGTCAGCGTCGCATCCCCAGGGGGTGCGTCACTGACCCAGATCGTCGTCGTTGAGGACAAACAGGGGTTCGGCGGCAAGTTTCATGGCGTTGACACGCGCTTTTTCATCCCGCTGGAGCCTGGTCAGCATGCGGTTCCACTGTTCCGCGTTCGGTTCGGGGAGCCGGTAGGCGGCCACCGTGACCGCCGGGAGGTCAAGGCGGTAGTCATGACCGACGGCACGAAACACACCCGGTGTCGGGTTGGTTGCGTTGACCGCGTCGACGATCGTCTGGAACGCGGTGATGGCCGGTCGCCACCGCTGGTCCTGGGAGATACCGGGTTTGCGGTGAGCCTCCATGAGCCACTTCGGTTCCCGGTAGAACATCGCCCCATTGATCCGATCAACCGGATCGTTGTAATGGGTGAGCAGCGTCACGACACGCGTGGACGATTCGAGATCGAGCTCGTCGATGCTGTTGATCTCTTCAACGGTGCCTTCGGGAGCCTCACCTTGATACAGGGAGTCGATACGCCATTTGCTGTAGTACGGCGTCCCGACCCAGAGAGCCTCGGAGACACCAAGATGTTCAATCGAGTCGATCCCCCCACCAATGAAGGCGTCCTGACCCGCCCATGCGCCAAGACTCTCACCGTAGACAACGACTCGTGGACGTTGATCGGGCTCCCGTTCATCAAGCTCCCGTTTGATCGCCTTGAGAAGAAGTCGATGATGATCCGCCCCGGAATGGGTCTCCTGAAGAGCCAACAACGAAGGAAGGCGCGCGTACTGCACGGCAACGGCAGCACAGTCCCCGAGCATGGCGTAATCGGCCACTTCCATGGGGAGCGTGTTGACGTACCCCGTCCCGGCCGGACACGAGACGATGAGGAGACTTCGGTCGAACGCGCCGGTGCGTTTCAGTTCGCTCATCGCAAGTGCGACACGGGCCTCTGCGGATCGAGCTGCATCAAACCCGACAAACACCCGAACCGGTTCACAGATCGCCGGTTCCCCCATGACCGAGGTGATGTCATCGCCAGACGGGGCGTCGGTGATGAAGCGGCGTCCTTGTCTGCCAAGACGCGACCACGGCACCTCGGAGCCGGGGCCGCCGGATCGAGTGGTGACGGTTGGTGGCAGGTCGTACCCGGGGTCCACCACTCGGTCGTACCGGATTAGCCCCGTGGTGACGGACTGGAAAGCGGCACGAACACCCAATGCCCAAACCGCGGTTGCAACGATGTCCCCGGAGAAACGTGCAACCTGGGGCGCAAACCCGAGACGACGCTCCATGATGCGGGCCAACGCACCTCCCGAGCTTCGGTACCCGCCGATCAACGCTCCCAGCCCTCCGAGAATGCCGGCTCCTTGGATGAGTGCCGGCCAAGGCCGTGGCGGGGCCTGACCGAGTTCATGGGAGGTTGCGGTCTGCTGGGAGATGGCACGCTTGATTCTCGCTGCTCCCATCGCCGCAGCAACGGTTCCGGCAACAGCGCCGACGACGATCCGACTGGTTGAGTTCCTCACCGCCGTGGTGAACGCTGCCGACGCGGCCCCGGCACCAATGATCTGGGTCAGGGAACGGACCGGTGCCCGCCATGCCGGTTCCTGTTCATGCCACGGAATGAGGTAGCGCACCCCAAGGCCTGCTGCTGCCGTTGTTGCCATGATCGCCGTGTCAACCCCGGCGTTGTCGCTTCGTGCCCCGACGGCGTACACAGCGGATCCGGTGGCCCACCCGACCGTTCCTGAGAGTCCCGCGAGAAGTGCCTGATGGGTGGTGGTCCGTGGCATCAGCGACGGGCTGAACGAATCGACGGCGGCGAATCCGGCGAGGGCTGCGCCCGCCCATACATCCGGGCGGTTCCACCACAGTTCTGACCGTGGAGAACCCGCGGTCATGGAGTCAATGCTCGGACCGTGTCGAGTTCCGCGGTGAACGCCGTGGTCGCCTCCCCGTACGCCGTGACCGCTTGACGTCTCTGTGACCCATCATCAGGAGCGGCCAGACCACTGATGACTTCATCGGCGCGGGTCACGAGTTGTTGCGCGGCCGTCGTTGCTGCGGGCCACGCCGAGGGGAACGGCTCAGGCACGATCGCCGCTGCGATCTGCTCCGAGAGGGTTTGAGCCCGGTTCTTGACTTCCTCAAACACGGTCTTTGTCTCGTCGAGGGTTGCACCGGTGGTGGAACGGTTCTCCCAGTCCTCGTTCGCCTGGGTGAGATCGGCCTGCATGGCAACGGCTTCGGTCTCAAAGCGGTCGACTTCCTGCAAGAACGCGAGGATGGCGTTCGGGAGGGTGGTGGACGTCGAGGTCGTTGGAGGTTCGGTCGTGGTGGTCGAGGACGTTGTACTGGTCGATGCCGCAACGTCAGCAGCAGGGAGGGCGTTGACAAACAGGTAGGTGAACCCGATCAACACCACGATGACGACCGGCAGAATCCAACGACCTGGTTTCGGATCATATGTAGTCACGGAGAGCAGCATAGAACACTGAGGGACCGCGGTAGAGGACACAACGCCAAACAGTGAGGAGCGGTCCCCGCCGCACGTCACCCGGGGTACGCTCACGGTATGAACCTGATGGGGCGAACGGCGGTTGTGACAGGTGGAGGGGTGCGGGTTGGGCGTGCCATCGCGTTGGCGCTCGGCAGAGCCGGAGCAGCGGTCTACGTGCACTACAACTCCAGCGCCGCGGGTGCCACCGCGACCCGTGACGAGATCGTCGCCGCAGGGGGAACGGCCGCCATCGGATCAGCGGACCTCTCGGATCCATCGGCTGCGCAGGCTCTCATCGCGGACGCTGAAGCAGCGCTGGGGCCGGTTTCGATCCTCGTCAACAGCGCCGCCGGGTTCCCCTCGGACTCCATTGCAACCTTCCAGCCCGGGACGCTCCACGATGTGATCTCCGTTGGCCTGGCGTCCCCCGTCATGCTCACCAAGGCGATGGCTGCGGCGCTCCCGGAGGACCTCGACGGGGTGGTGATCAACATCACCGATGCGCGGACACTGCTCCCGTACAAGGATCACCTGTCATACACCCTTGCCAAAGGTGGTCTTGACACCTTCACCCGGGTGGCCGCCCTCGAACTTGCGCCGGCCATTCGTGTGAACGCCGTAGCCCTCGGGATCATACTCCCCCCGGCAGACAAGGGGGAGGTCTACGCAACCGAGCTCGGCGCACGACTCCCACTCGCGCGCGTTGGCGGAGCGGAAGTCGTTGCCGAAACCGTCGTGTTCCTCTGCCAGAACGACTTCATCACCGGCGAGATCGTCCGAGTCGACGGTGGCAGACATCTGCAATAGGGATGATGGGTAGCCTGACCACCATGGAGCACCATCACCTGGACGAAATCCTGATCAAGGACCTCCTGATCGCAGGCATCATCGGGATCAACCCCGAGGAGCGAACGACCCCCCAGGAGATTCTTGTCAACGCGGTCCTGTGGGCTGACACCCGGCAAGCCGGGGCATCGGACAACATCGACGACACCGTCAATTACCGAACCATGACCAAACAGATGATCGCCCATGTCGAGGAGGGGAAGCCCCTGTTGGTGGAGCGTCTGGTGCAGGAGCTCGCCGACATCTGCCTCGCCAACCCTCGGGTCGAGAAGGTGTCCATCACCGTTGAGAAACCCGGAGCCCTCCGGTACGCGCGCTCGGTGGGAATCAGGATCACCCGGTCGCGTGTTGAAGAGTCCACCAGCTGAAAGGGACATCGTGTCAGATCGCAATGTCAAAGCCGTCATCCTTGCCGGATCCAACGTCGATCGCGACCGCTCCCTTCCTGAGGCGCTCCGCCATCTGCGCAGAACACCGAACATCACCGTCGAACAAATCAGTGCGTGCTTTGACACCGTTCCGGTCGGGGATGAGACGGACACACCGAACTACTACAACGCGGCGATGCTGATCACGACGATCCTTGAACCCGAGGACCTCCGTGCACGACTCCACAGCATCGAGGACGAGCTCGGCAGGGTGCGCACCGAAAATCCGAACGAACCCCGCACCATCGATCTTGACATTGTGTTCTACGGTGATCTGGTCCAGGAGTTCGACGGATGGTCGATCCCGGATCCAGCGATGGAACTCCACCAACACGTCGCGATCCCAGTTGCCGATGTCGTCCCGAACTGGGTGCACCCGGTATCGGGTGAAACGGCACGCTCGATCGCCGAACACTTGAGCGATCGCAACGGTGAGACCGCTCCTTCAAGAGCCCGCGAGTTCGCAACCCCGTACGTGACGCGCTCGGCCGGGTTTGATGACGCCAAGGACGCCTACTCGCCACGGTTGGAGGAGCTGGTGCGGGCCCAGCTTGTCGAGATCGGTGAGAACCCCGACCGGCTTGGGCTTCGGCGCACACCACTGCGGGTGGCCAAGGCGTTGGACTTCCTCACGAGCGGGTACACCACCTCCCTTGAGGAGGTGGTCAACGACGCGATCTTCGACGCCGAGGACGGCGAGGAGATGGTGCTTGTCCGTGATGTCGAGTTCTACTCGATGTGTGAGCACCACATGCTCCCGTTCTTCGGGAAGGCCACGGTTGCGTATCTCCCCAAGGGAAAGATCATCGGGTTGTCAAAGATCGCCAGGATCATCGACGTGTATGCACGGCGTCTCCAGGTGCAGGAGCGTCTCGCAAACCAGATCGCAGACGCCCTCTGGGAGATTCTTGATCCGTACGGTGTCGGCGTTGTGATGGAGGGGAAGCACCTCTGCATGATGATGCGTGGTGTCCAAAAGCAGGAGTCCAACATGGTGACGAGCTCGATGCGCGGCACCTTCCGCTCCGACGCCCGCACCCGCTCCGAGTTCCTCTCCCTCGTCACCTGACCAAACCGCGTACCCAGGGTATGAACCCACCGTGACGGTGGGTTACAGCCCACAGAATGACGGCCGGAGCCGATGGCCGTCGCAGGTACTAGCGTTTCCAACATGGTGACCGATGCGCTCAACCGCCCGATGCGGGATTTACGGATCTCGGTGACGGATCGGTGCAGTTTCCGATGCGTGTACTGCATGCCCCGGGAGATCTACGACAACCACACGTATCTGGACCGAGCCGACATCCTGACGTATGACGAGATCACCCGTCTTGCAAGGATCGCCGTCGATCTCGGAGTCACCAAGATCCGTCTCACGGGCGGTGAGCCGCTCCTGCGCCGTGAGATCGCCACCCTCGTCCGATCGATCTCCACCATTGACGGTCTCGAGGATCTTGCGATGACGACCAACGGGTTCCAACTGTCAAAACTGGCGACGGATCTCGCGGAGTCCGGTCTCAAACGGATCACGGTCAGTCTCGACGCCCTCGACAACGACACGTTCAGGCGGATGATCGACACCGACGTCGACGTCACCGTCATTCTCAAGGCGATTGAGGACGCTGCAGCCGCTGGTCTTGGTCCCGTCAAGATCAATGTGGTCATGCGCAAGGGGTGGAACGAGGACCAGATCCTCCCACTTGCCAAGTACTTCCGCTCAACGGGACACATTCTCCGGTTCATCGAGTACATGGATGTCGGTACGACCAACCAATGGGTGTTGGACGAGGTGGTGACCGCTGCTGAGATCGCGGCAATCATCAACGCCGAAGGGCCGATCGAACCAGTTGAGGCCTCCTACCGGGGGGAAGTCGCCAAGCGCTGGCGCTACGCAGATGGGGAAGGCGAGATCGGATTCATCGCATCCGTGAGCCAACCCTTCTGCGGTTCCTGCACGCGACTCCGGCTGTCGGCCGAGGGAAGCATCTACACATGTCTTTTCGCCGGTGCCGGGACTGACCTACGGGGACCGATGCGCAGTGGCGCAAGCGACGACGACCTCACCGAGATCCTCACGTCGACCTGGACCGCCAGGGAGGACCGCTACTCAGAACTGCGTGGCGCTGTCCCGCTTCCCGAACCCCGGGTTGAGATGAGCTACATCGGGGGCTGACCAGGAGCGGCATCGGGTGACCGGGTCCCAGTATCCGGGTGCCCATGTCCGGGTGCCAGCCATGCGCCTCCGAATCATCGGGAACAGGGGGATTGAATCGGTTCCCCGGATTTGACAGTGTGGCGCCATGACACCCACATCTCCTGACCCAGCCTCCCTCTATCTCATGGTGGTCGCCGTGGTCCTCGGCATCTGGCTTGTCGGGGATCGTGCCTGGGCGTTGGCTCACGCGCTCAGCGTGCGATCCCACCACCGCGGCGCCGTCACCATGAAAGTGGTGGCCGCGGCCATGACGGTGGTGATCGCCGTCCTGTCGTGGAGGGCCACCCCCGCTCTGGCGTCCGTCATCCCCCGACACGAACGCACCATCGTCGCCAGCAGCCCCGCTGACGAACACCCCGCCTCTGCCATGACCCTGCACACCCTGATGGCGTCCGAGACACCCCCGTTCCTCGGTCCGGGGCCAGGTACCCGAGGTGGGACCCATGTGGTGGTTCGTGGTGATTGTTTGTGGAAGATTGCTCGCTCCCTCCTCATCGCCGATGGGGTGACCGCAACCGGATCAGCAACGAGCACCTTGTGGCGGTCGATCTACGAGATGAACCGGGACCTCATCGGCCCCAACCCGAATCTCATCTTCCCCGGCCAAGTCCTTGATCTCCCCGAGAGGTGAACAACATGGAATCAGAGGAGTACGAACACATCCCATGGTCGAATCTGGTGACACAGACCGAGCCCACGGTCGACCGACGCCTCTACATCGCCGGTGCAGCTGTCGGTGTTGTGGTCATCATGTTTCTCGCGTCGCGACTGTTTGGCTCCACGGCCCCCCAGCTTGCGGCACCACTTCCCGAGACGGTGCCTCCCGCGGTGAGCCCCGTGGAGGTTGATGCTCCATCAACCCCCGTGACCCCGCCCTCTGAACCGATCGGAAGTGTGAGCGAGGCCGATCTGATGGCCGATGCGGGAGAGTCCAGTGTCGCAAACATCGATGTCCCGGTTCTCATCGCCGAGTGGTTCGTGACCGACTTCTTCACCCGTGACGGCTCCCCGGAAACGTTGGCAAGTCTGGAAGCGGCCGTGGCGACCGATGATCTTGCAGCCGAACTACCGCACCACGACGAGGAGACATCAACGGCGTTCGTCGAGTGGGCCAGGGTGTTCGATCTCAACGAGGTGGATGACTCGATCCAGGTCTCGGTCGCGTACCGCTCCGTCCATGCTGAGGAGGGAGGGTTTGTCCGGGACCCGGTTCAAGCCGTCGAGTTGACGTTGACCGAGACCGCGCAAGGTTGGCGGGTCTCCCAACTCCCGAGTGCCATCCCACTGCCCCGCTAGGCGTACCTCTCATTGAGCGCGGTGAGGATCGCGTCGGTCAGATCCTCCCACGCCGCTGTTTCGGATCGGGTCACGGTGATGAAGTTCGCCGTCATGAACACGGAAGTGACGCCATCGAGCTCGAGGACGGGAACGATCCTGGCATCGGCAGTCGCCACGTCGGTGTACGTCGCTGGTCCACCCACCGGCTGATCGAGCGTGAACTTCAGCGCCCTCGGGTTCGGCGTCGTTTCAACCTTGATGCCCACTGCGAGCCTCCTTGGTAGCTCATCTGAGACTACCGGGGCTCGCTGACCGATGAAGCACGACATCGGGAGGTGGAACGGATTCGGTTCCCGGTCGGATGGCGTCGGTGTGCCACGCCGGACCGCCTTCTATTCTCAGGACAGGATCCGGCTCGGGAATCGGGAAGCAGTGCCCTTGATCGACGAACTCGTAGCGTTGCTCGGTACCGAGCATGTGCGCCACCACCCACTCGATCTTGCCGTGTTCGCACGAGACTCGGGCGTCACAAGCGGACCGGTGATTGCCGCCGCCCTCCCCGAGACCACCGCTGAAGTCGCGGCGTGCGTGAGGGCTGCGGTTGCCCATGGAACCCCGATCGTTCCGAGGGGTGCTGGCACGGGCCTCGCAGGTGGCGCGGTTCCGATCGAACCGGGACTCCTCATCATCCTGACCCGTATGAACAAGATCCATGACGTGGACCCGATCGGACGGACAGCGTGGGTGGGTCCTGGCTTGATCAACCTCGACCTCTCGAAACGGATCGCCGAGCACGGGTTGCACTTCGCACCCGACCCCTCCTCACAGCAGGCATGCACCATTGGTGGAAACGTCGGCACCAACGCTGGTGGACCGCACTGTCTGGCTGATGGCACGACGGTCGCCCACATCCTCGCCGCTGAGATGGTGACCCCACAAGGCGACGTCGTCACCGTCGGTGGTGACATCCCTGACCTTCCCGGCCTTGACCTACGCGCCGTGGTCGTGGGATCCGAGGGCACCCTCGGGATTGTCACCAAGGTGCTCGTCCGCTTGATGCAGAACCCTCCTGACGTCGCAACGCTGCTCATGGGGTTCCCGACCATCGAGGGGGCTGCCGCGACGGTGTCGAACGTCATCGCCTCAGGCACGATCCCTGCTGCGCTCGAGATGATGGACCAACCCATGGTCATGGCGGTGGAAGCGTTTGTTCAGGCCGGGTACCCGACCGATGCTGCTGCCGTTCTTCTCGCTGAGGTCACGGGAACGACCCAGTCGGTTGCCGACGCAATCACCCTCATCGAGTCCATCGCCCGCTCCAACGACGCCACCTCGATTCGGACCGCACGGGACGCTGCTGAACGTGCCTTGCTCTGGAAGGGCCGCAAATCGGCGTTCGGTGCCGTGGCGCAGAAAGCCCCCAACTACTACCTCCACGACACGGTTGTTCCGAGGACACGTCTGGTCGAAGTACTGACCCAGATCTACGAGGTCGGTGCGCGATACGACGTCGAGATGCTCAACGTCTTCCACGCCGGGGACGGCAATCTCCACCCCCTCGTGGCGTTCGACGCCAAGGAACCGGGCAAGTTCGAGCGCGTGCGAGCAGCGGCCGATGAGATGGTTCGCATCTCGATTGAGGCCGGTGGGACCCTCTCGGGGGAGCACGGGATCGGCCTTGAAAAGCGGGACCTCATGCCGCTTGTCTTCAATGAAGCCGACCTTGACGCCCAGGCGAGAATCAGGGAAGCGTTCGACCCCCAGCAGGTCATGAATCCTGGGAAAGTGTTGCCGGCAGGATCTCGTTGTGTCGACAGCGCCTGGGTGGGGCCCGCGTGACGCTGCCAGCATCGGTCGTGGACGCCGCTGGGGACGTCGGCCTGGAACCACCGATTCCCGGGTTCTGTGACGACGCGTCCGTTGCCCCCGAAACGGTTGAGCAGGCAGCAACAATCCTCGCTGCCGCTGCCAAAGAACGGCTCACCGTTGGGTTTCGTGGCGCGGGGACACACGATGAGGTGGGAGGATCCCGCACCCATCCCATCGGGATGTTGTCAAGGAACCTCACCGAGGTGCTCGAATGGCGTGTTGAGGACCTCACGATCGCGGTCGGCTCCGGCATGCCGGTCGGAGAACTCGAGTCGATGCTCAACGAACGGGGCCAGACGGCCCGGCTCCCGACTGGTAATCCGCTTCGGACGATCGGGGGGATCATTGCCGAAGGAGCGTCAGGGTACGATCGGCTGAAATATGGCCCGACCCGGGACCGTGTCCTCGAGGTGACCATGGCAACCGGGTATGGCTAGGTTGTCCGGGGTGGCGCACGACTCGTCAAGAACGTGACCGGGTACGACCTGCCACGGCTCGTCACCGGATCCCTCGGCGGACTTGGGTTCATCACCTCGGTGTGTCTCAAGCTGTGGCCCCTTGCGCCGATGCGGTCCGTGGCCAGAGTCGAGGACCCTGCCACGGCGTATCAGCACCTCTTCCGGCCCGTTGCCGTTGTTGAATCAGACTCCGGGTCCTCCATCGCTCTCGAGGGATCGTCTGCTGACATCTCCGGTCAGGTGGCGGCGGTCGGGGCCCGGATCGAGGATGGTGCCAGCCTCCCGTCCATGATCCGTGAGCCGGTCCTCGTCTCCACACGGGTGTCGCCCGCGTTGCTGGCACGGGCTGTCAGCCTCGTGACCAAGCACAACCCTGATCGTTTCATTGCCCAACATGGGGTCGGCGTCGTCGACGCTGGCTGGAGCGAGTTCACGGTGGCATCGTTCCTGGAGTTGCGACAGGAGGTGGAAACCCTCGGGGGGAGGGCGGTGGTCCTCCGTTCGGGTGGTCAACTCGCGCAGGTCGATCCATGGGGGACACCACCGCCCACATTGGCGATCCAACAACGACTCAAGCACCTGTTTGATCCTGCAGGCATCTGCAACCCGGACAAACTGCCGGGAGGTCTGTGATGGTCACCCAACAGCCACACGTGCAACCTTCTGCATCGGGGTGGGTGACCGACCACGCACCCCGTATGGAGTCCCTCGACCGGTGCGTGAGCTGCGGGCTCTGCCTCCCGGTCTGTCCAACGTTCCGCCTCACCGGAGACGAGACCGCCTCACCACGGGGTCGCATCAACGCCATGAAAGCAGTTGCAACCGATGGGATGGCGGTGGACGAGCGGTTCCGGGACATGATGTCGATGTGTCTGCAATGTCGGGCATGTGAGACGGCGTGTCCCTCGATGGTGCCGTTTGGCGAGGTGATGGAGGCGTCACGGGCCGAGGTCGAGGCACAGGTACCGGAACGGGGCACCTGGATCCGTCGCCAGATGTTGGTGCGTGTCCTCCGCTCACGGTTCGCGCTGAAGCTCGCAACGGTTGGCGCCGCACTCATGCAACGGCTTGGGCTTCTGCGTCGTCTCCCCATGGTCGGATCCCAGACCAGGGGGTTGAGGCGCATCACGGTTCCGGTGCGTACAACCGCCGGGGGGCGATGGGGCGCCACGTCCGGCAACCTCGCCATGTTGTTGTCGGGGTGTGTGGCAGACGTGTGGTTCTCCGATGTCCACAAGGCAACGATCGAGGTTCTGGTCGCCGCCGGGTACCGGATCGAAGCACCTGCCGACCAGACCTGTTGTGGTGCCCTCGCCGCCCATGGCGGGTTTGCCGACGACGCACACTCCATGGCCGAACGAAATCTGGCAGCGTTCAAGGCTGCCG
Organism: uncultured Acidimicrobiaceae bacterium; assembly: GCA_964621095.1. Classification (GTDB taxonomy): domain Bacteria; phylum Actinomycetota; class Acidimicrobiia; order Spongiisociales; family UBA5794; genus UBA5794. Next base: position 20,814 of record CAZULI010000004.1, read on the forward strand.
ACGTCATTGTTGCCGATGTCGCAGGATGCGGTGCACACCTCAAGACGTACGACCGGCTCGGTGGCGAGTACGCCGCGTTTGCCGCCAAGGTTCGCGACATCAATGAGGTCGTGGCTGAGGCCATCAAGGACGGCCGACTCCCCTCCTACCCGCCGTCGGGCCGCATGGTCGGGATTCAGGATCCCTGTCATCTCGAACACGGGGTCCACGCCCACACGGCGGTGGATGTCGTGGTCGAGGCGGCCGGCCGCACCCCCGTTCCGATTGATCGTGGTGGCCTGTGTTGTGGTGCAGCGGGGATCTACCAGATCGAACACCCTGCGATGTCAACCACGCTTGGTCAGGCGAAAGCTGACCAGGTCGTTGACTCGGGTGTCACCACGGTGGTGTCGGCGAACGCGGGGTGTGAGATGCAGCTCCGTCGATTCCTCGACGCCGGGTACCGCATCCAGCACCCCGTCGAGCTCTACCGGGACCGGATGATCCAGGACAAAGACGCAACGGTCAACGGCTGATCACGCCGAACTCGGTGCGCTACAACGCCATGGAGTAAATGCCGCTTGGTTCGGTGTCGCACCCCGCGGTTGCCAGTGCGTCGGTGAGCCACGAACAGTCCGCGACCCATGCGCTGAACTCGGACGCTCCGGAGTCGTGTGCGTGATCAACCAGGGCACGAACCACGTCGACAGCATCCGACGGTGACGCGTCGAGCATCTGAACCTCGAATCGTCCCTCGTGCTCCGCCGTGATCGCCCACGCGCTCCCAATCTCCCAGAGTCGACCCTCGCGGGCGGCACGTTCGACATCGATCGTCCTCAGCCGATGGAACGACCATGACTGTCCGAACAGGCCACGCAACGATCTCCCGGCCTCGCTGGTTGACCACGCCGCTGCGATGATCTCTGCATCAACCCAGGTTCCTTGACGCACGGTGAGGGGGGACCGCCGACGGGTACCGCCGTTTCCTGTGCGGTGGGGGCTGGGTGTGTTGAGCTCCCGCACCCCACGATGGGCGATCGTCGTCTTGCGAAACTTCGTCTTCTGGATGTTGTGGATCGACGAGGTGTTGCTCTCCTCGATCAGGAGTCTCGCAACGAGAGCACCCTGCTGTCTCGCCCAGTCCGTGAGTTCTTTTGCAAGCAGGGTGGCGATACCACGACCCCGCCAATCGGGGTGCACCCGAGCTCCAAGAAGCCACGCTTCCTGCGGAGTCAGGAGTTCGACCCGTCCCATGGCCACCGGCACATCGTTGCCATCGGTGCCCACGACCACTTGACCTGACTGATCCTCGATCCAGTCCGCTATTGCTTCAGGGATGTAGTCGCCCCACGCAAACGTTCTGGTCGTGAACGACGCGATCGCATCGGCATCGTCTGGCCGCGCCTTTCTCAGCTCCATACCGGGATGCTAAGGGTCCATCAACAGCACGATCCCATGGCCCCACCTCCCTGGTGTTGGCCGAGCGCGGTACCCGTGCTGTCACTCAGCAGAGTGCGGCCGGCATCGTGCTGCTAGTACGAGGCGAGATCCCGTGCCTGTTGGACGATCCCTGCGACATCAGGGATGACCTGGGCCTCAAGGCTTGTGGCAAACGGAAACGTTGGGATCTCCGGCGAGGCGTAGCGGACGACGGGCGCATCGAGCCATTCGAACGACTTCTCCGCGATCTGGGCAGCCACCTCGGCACCAAAGCCGAGGAACTTGTTGTCCTCGTGGACGATCAACACTTTTGAGGTACGCTGGACTGCTGCCTCAATCGATGGCCAATCGAGCGGGCGGAGGGATCGGAGATCCAGTACGGAGGCGTCAACCCCCTCCTCGGCCAGCTTGTCCGCCGCCTCCACCGCAAAGTGGGCCATGGTGCCGTAGGCGATGATCGTCAGATCACTCCCCAACCTCCGAAGCGCTGCCTTTCCGATCGGAACGCGGTGGTCACCGGACGGGATGGGTCCCGTTGCAAGCCGGTAGAGCTTCTTGGGTTCAAGGACGAGGACCGGATCGGGGTCCTCCATCGCCGAGCGGAGGAGGCCGATGGCGTCGCTCGGCGTCGAGGGAACAACCACCTTGAGGCCTGGCACATGTGCGTAGAACGCCTCAATCGACTGTGAGTGATACATCGCACCGTGAACACCACCGCCGTACGGAGCCCTGATCGTCACGGGAACACTCCAGCGGCCGTTGGATCGGTAATGCACCCGGGCGAGTTCTGAGACGATCTGGTCAAACCCCG
>CAZULI010000005.1:0-374 GCA_964621095.1 uncultured Acidimicrobiaceae bacterium
CGGCCCGGGCGCGGTGACCAGATCATCGAGCTCCTTGGCAGTTGTGTCGTCCCCCTCGATGACCGCCGAGATCATCGCGGCGATCTCGCGCCCGGCAAAGTGCGACGCCACCGAGACGACACCCACGCCGTTGGCTTCGACGAGCCGGCGGGTCTGGCGATCGGATCCGCTGTAGACGGCAAACCCCTCGGGGAGAGCGTGGATTGCCCGGAGGGACCAATCGAGATCATCCACGGAGTCCTTGACGGCAACAATCCGCGGGTGGCCAGCAAGCTCGACCAGGGTGTCGATCTCGATCCGTGTTGCGGTCCGACCCGGGATGTTGTAGAGCATGAGGGGGAGATCGCTTGCGTCTGCAATCCTCGTCATGTGCG
>CAZULI010000005.1:384-22309 GCA_964621095.1 uncultured Acidimicrobiaceae bacterium
TGGGGTGGCTTCGAGTAATACGGTGTCACCGCCATGACCCCGTCAACCCCACTCCTGGCCGCCGTTTTCGCAAGCTCAACCGATACCGCCGTGTCGTAGGTACCGACACCGGCAATAACCGTCATCCTGCCCCCCGTTGCATCCACGGCTGCCTTGAACAGTGCGGCCTTCTCGGCCTTGGAGAGAACGGGCGACTCCCCCGTGGTGCCGGCAACGACGATGCCATCAGAACCGTTCACCCCGAGGTGGTGAATCAACTTCCAAAACGTTGCGTAGTCCACGGATCCATTGGCGGTGAACGGTGTGATGATCGCGGTGAGGACACGCCCAAACGGCGCGTCCGGTCTGGTCTGCATCTCTGGACGATATCACTTGTGGGACCGCGAACCTCTCATCGGCGGTACTCTTGTGGCATGGAATCAGGACCCTCCCACGTACGTGACGTTTCAACGGCAGAGTTCCAACAAGAGGTCCTGATGCGGTCCCGCCAGGTACCGGTCCTGGTCGACTTCTGGGCAACGTGGTGCCAACCATGCACGATGTTGTCTCCTCATCTTGAGGCGCTCGCCGCCGAGTACGCAGGGCGGTTTGAACTTGCCAAGGTGGACGTCGATGCCAACCAGGAGTTGGCAGCTCAGTTCCTCGTCCAATCAATCCCGACCGTTGTTGCCATCAGGAACGGGCGCGAAGTGGGACGGTTCCAGGGCGCCATCCCGGAATCCTCCATCCGCGACTTTCTCACCGGTGTGCTCCCAAGCGAGCTTGACCTCATGGTGGAACAGGCACGCACCTCCCTCGTGGAGGGCGACACGCCCGGTGCCGAACACATTCTTCGCCAGGTTCTCAAGGAGAAGGCGGACCACCAGGACGGCGGAACGAGTCTCGCAGCGCTCCTCATCGATCGAGGGGACATCGAGGAGGCCATGATCGTTCTCGGCAAACTGATACCGGACGCGGAAGTCGAACGACTCCAGGCGGCCGCTCGTCTGCGCCAGAGCGCTGGCGAGGACATTGCCCACCTCGAGGCGGCCGCAGCGGCCGATCCGGAGAATGACACCGCCCAGCTCAACCTTGCCCGTGCGCTGGCGGCACGCTCACAGTTCGAGCCTGCCCTTGACCGCATGCTCGCCATCGTGGTGCGCGGTGGTGCGGCACGGGAGGAAGCAAGGCTCGCGATGGTCGACATCTTCGATGTCCTCGGGAACGACCACCCCTTGACCCAGCCGTACCGACGCAAACTCGCCACCGCGCTGTTCTGATCCCGCTCTGTTCGTCCGGACGAGTCCTGGTTCTACGTCTCCAACAACGCTTCAAGCCCGACGGCGAGCAGGGTTTGTTGGGAGGAGATTGATCGAACGGCGAGGAAGATCCCTGGCAGGAACGCGGCACGATCCATCGTGTCGTGGCGCAACGAGAGGGTCTCACCCTCAGCACCGAACATCACCACCTGGTGGGCAAGCAGTCCCGGCATCCGGATCGAGTGGACCGAGACCCCATCGACCGTGGCCCCGAGTGCCCCCTCCTGGAACTCCTCGGACACCATGGCGCGTTGCTGTTTCCCCCCGGCCTCGGCGATGCGAGCGGCCGTTGCGATCGCCGTACCCGATGGTGCATCAAGCTTGCGGTCGTGGTGCATCTCGATGACCTCGGCAACCTTGAAGTACTTGGCTGCCATCTCGGCCATCTTCATCATCAGCACACCGCCGATCGAGAAGTTCGGGACCACGAGACAGTTCCCTGGCCCGTTCCCCCACAACGCCTCGAGTGCCGCGAGCTTCTCTGCGTCAAACCCTGACGTGCCCACGACCACGTTCGCGCCAAAGGAGCGCCAGATCCGGATCTGATCCATCACCAACCCGGGAGGCGAGAACTCGAGGATGACATCGCAACCATCGAGAGCGTCCGGATTCTGACTGATCGGCAGCCCGGCGATGCTCCCCGACGTGCGCTGATCAAACAGTGCTATCAGATGGAGATCCTCGGCCTCTGCGAACGCCTTGGCGGCGAGGCCGCCCATCCTGCCCGACGCTCCTGCGACCCCGATCTTCACTGGACGAACTCCTCAAGATCACCGGCCGAGAACGGGCCAACAGCCCCCATCACGTACGGTGCCGAGTACGCAGCCTTGGCCGCTTCGAGCACCTCCTCATGGCTCACCTGGGAGATCACGTCGACGGTCTCGTCAACGGTGAGGTGCTCCATCCCCATCAGCTCGGTCCGGCCGATACGGTTCATGCGGCTGAGGGCGTCCTCAAGGCCGAGGGCGAGGGAGCCCTTGCCATGGCCCTTTGCACGGGTGAGTTCGTCCTCCGTCAAACCGTCATTGATCATTCGGTCGATCTCTGATCGGACAAGACCGAGCACCTCGGCGGTCTGACCAGGAGCCGTGCCAACGTACACGGCGCTGGCACCCGCGTCGGCAAACGGCATCCGAAAACTCTGAACCGAGTACGCCAACCCTCTGACCTCGCGGATCTCATGGAACAACCGGGAGCTCATCCCACCCCCGAGGACATGGTCAGCAAGCATGAGGGCGTAACGACGCTCATCATCGCGTGGGAAAGAAGCGCTCCCAAAGACGAGATGGGCCTGTTCGGTGTCCTTCGTTCGGACCTCCACACGTGAGGACACCTCCGGGCTCACGAGCACATGGTTGGTTGCGTCGCCGCGCCAGCCACCAAATCTCGCTGCCACCTGGGCGACGATGTCGTCGGGAACGTTTCCTGCCACAGCCACGACCGTGGAGTGCGGTGTGTAGCGTCGCTCCCAGTACGTGTGGATCGTGTCGCGGGACATCTCCGTGATGGACTCTTTTGTGCCAAGGATCGGTGGCGAGAGCGGATGGTCCGGCCACAGGGCTTGGATGAACTGTTCATGGGCGACATCGGACGGATCGTCCTCGTTCATGTTGATCTCTTCGAGAACGACGTGTCGCTCGCTGTCGATCTCCTCCTGACGGAACGCCGGGTACAGCATCATCTCAGAGAGGATCTCAAGGCCGAGCGGAAAGTCAGCGTCCCGGAGGCGCATCCAGAAACAGGTGTACTCCTTCGTGGTGAACGCGTTGTGACGAGCACCGACACCATCGAGTGCCTCGGAGATCTCCCGTGCAGACCAGTTCGTAGAGCCCTTGAAGAGGAGATGTTCAAGAAAGTGCGACGCGCCAGCTTCCGTCGCCGTCTCATCCCTGCTTCCGGTATCCACCCAACAACCGATGGCGATCGATCGTGTCGAGGGCATGTGATGGGTGATGAGCCTCAGCCCGTTGGGGAGTGTTGTGAGTTGATGTTCCATCGTCGCTCGATGATAGGAATCACTTGGCCATCGAAACTCGTTCCGGTGGTTGTCGGGTCCCAACTCACGCAAACCGGTCCGGTGGTTTCCGCAGGAGTTTCGTCACGGACCGCCGCCGCTTGTCGTCGATCCGCTGCTGTCTCGCGCCAGGTGGCAGTTTCGTTGCCCGCCGTGGAGGCGCATCGGGTTTCGCCGCACCTTCGAGAATGGCGTCAAGTCGTCGGCGGGCACGGCTGTGGTTGGTCGCTTGGGAACGAGAACGATCCTCCACGATCCTGATCTCTCCGCCAACACGGCTCACGATCCGGGTCCGAATGCGGTCGTCAATCGCCGTTGAGGCCGTGACGTCGAACCGCAGTTCAACCCGGGTGGAGGTCTTGTTGGCGTGCTGACCACCCGGTCCCCCGGTTGGGGAGAACCGCCAGCGGAGTTCCCGATCAGGGATGTCAAATGACAGGGTTTCTCTCCATGAGACTTCAACGGCATCGTACACTTTGCTGTTGATGCGCGAACGAGACGAATCCGTACTTCACGAAATTCTCCCCCCAGAGGCACGTGCAATTGAGGCGGTGGTTGCGCGTTATCAACGGGTTGCACCGGCTGTCACACGGTTTGCACGGTCCCTTGCCGGCAATGACGAACTCCAGGTGCGTCTCGGGACACAGGCCGCCTCAACACACGAGACCATCGTCATTGATCCCCGAACCTTCCAAACGGCGTACGCCCGCTCCGCCCCTGTCACCCCCGCGGAGGTCGCGTTGACGTCGGCGCTCCACGAAGTGATCCACCTCATCGCCACCGATCTTGACGAGGAACGACCGATCCCAAAGGAGTGGTTTGCGTTTGCGATGACACCCGACAAGGACCCCGACCTCGAACACGAGGGGTTGATGGTTCCCCTTGGCCTGTTTCAACTCGGAGAGATGGAGGACGATGTCGTCCGACCAGAACTCGCCGATGACGACCCGGCGTTTGGTGATGACGAACCAACCAGCAAAGCAGTCGTCTCGGTTCTTGAAGCCCTCCACACCATTGGCGGACCCGCTGCTGAAGCCCTCTTCTTTGCCATTGAGGACGCCAGACAGGAACGGATTCATTTCGCCGCCTATCCGGGAGCCGGTTCGGTCCTCAAGGACCTCTACCGCACATCGGTTGGTCACGCCATGGGGAGTGCAAAACCGCTGGGCCAGTTCGCCCTTGCCTGTTTCATGATCGTGGGAGGGCATGAGGAGCGGAATCTGATCCAGAAACGTCTGGAACCCAACGTGGCGATGGCGATTGACGACGCCATGGAGTTCCTCGGCCCCGTCCTTGACGTCGACGACGCCTGGTCGGTTGGGATGATCGCCCTCCAGTTGCTCGCCGTTGCCAGACTCCACCACCTCGTCCAGGAGGGCGCGGCCACAACGACCCAGCAACAACTCCAGGATGAGGCCGACGGTACCGCCATCTCTGACACCGTCGACGCCGTGCGGATGATGACACCGTCATTGGCAGATCGTGACTCCTACGACCGGACCCGCCAGGCCGCCCAGGCGGTCTCCGCTCAGGACGGCGTCAAGGGGAAGGCGGACCATGCCGGCGATCCGGCAACGGACCAGATCATGAAGGTTTCGACGGCACCCACGATCTTTCTCCCCACCGGTCAGGGTGGGAAACTGCTCGTGACCGAACTTCCTGCCAAGTTCGCCGTGTTAGCCCCCCAGGGTCGGGAGATGCTCGCCAAAGCGAGCACAAACTGGGGGGTTGCCCAGCGTCGGGTGTCCGGGGAGTTGTACCCGTTGTTTCTCGCCAACCAGCGCCGGGGTCTCCGGTCAGGGTTCGATGCAGGTGACCTCTCCCCCTACACGCCACTCCTCCTTGGTGCGGGGCTGTACGAGCGGATGTTCGAGCGCCGCGACCTTCCTTCCCGACGCTCCTATGCGGTGAGTCTGCTCGTGGATGGATCGGCCTCGATGCTCCAGCCACGCGAGCTCGGCGGCAGAAAAGCCCCCTGGGCGATGGCTGCCGCTCTCCTTGGGGCATGGACGCTTGCGAAACTTGCCGATGAGCTTCAGATCGACTTCGAGGTTGCGATCTTCAACCGCTCCTTCGCCGCCAAGTACGACGACACCGAGTTCAGCTATCGCGACATCCGCTCACGGGCCACGGCCGGTCTCCGCCAGACCCAGGGCGGACATGCCGAACGCCTGACACGGACGGTCAATCACTACCTCGTCAAGAGCTTCCATGATCGGTGGCGTGCCCGTGAGGACACCCTTGCGGGCCTCTTCTTCACCGCAGCCGATCCACAACAAGCCGCACGGGAAGCTCGCAAGGACCCGAACACCGCACCACCCGTCTCAATGTTCGACAAAGCCGCCAACGTCGACGAGTTCAATGTGGCACACGCCGCGGAGCGACTGATCAGGCAACGTGCCTCACACCGCATCATGGTCGTTCTCGCTGACGGCATGACTCGCGGATCGGTCCAATCCCTCGCCCGGACCGTGGCCGATGTCGAATGGGGTGGGACGACGGTCCTCGGAATCGGGATCGGGGATGACACGGTGCGCGCCGCATACTCACGGGCGCAAGTCGTCGAACAACCACAACAACTCGCCCGTGCAATGGTCGATGGGGTGCGTTCGACGTTGTATCAGGCGATCGCCGCATCAGGGATTGATTCCTGGTGGGCAAATGAAGGGGAACGAGTTCTCATGGAGTACGTGGCAACAGGAGCAATCGATGGCTGAGACCGTCATATTCAGCGACCCCGCCGGCGCGGGTGTCGACGTCGAACTACCAATCACCGAGATCCCGAAGGATCTTGAGGACTACGAATCGAGGATGGACCACGTTCCATCCGTTGATGAGTTCTACGTCGACCTCGGCATCCAGTATCAACTGGCGCGCCTCGAACAGATCCGGAGGGCACACTTCACCGACAGCCCCCTCCATCTCGCCCTGCGGGGGCACATGGGGACGGGGAAGGACCATGATCTCGAGCAGTTCGCGGCACGGCTCAGGACACCGTATTACCGGATCCCGCTGACCGGTGAGGTGCGCGACATCACCCTGATCGGGTCCGTGAAACTCCATGGAGACGGCAAGGGCGGAACCGAGAGCCGCTGGCAGGACGGTGACATCACCCGTGCCCTACGAGGACCTGCCCTCGTCAACCTCTCCGAACTCAACGCGGCGGGGGCCGAGACCCTCTTTGCGCTGCATGGTCTCCTCGACCGTCACCGTGCCCTCGAACTACCGACGGGTGAGATGGTTCGCTTGCGCGAGGATGTCCGGATCTGTGGCACGCTCAACCCGACCGATCTGCGCGATTACGCAGGAACCCAGACCCTCAACAAGGCGTTTGCCGACCGTTGGATCATCTGGGAGAAGAGTTTCCCAAATGAAGAGGAGCTCTCCACGATGATCGAGCGTCGCCACCCGGACATGACGCAGAACGTCCGCGAGCTCCTCACCAAGCTTGCCGTCGAGATCAACACCTCGTTCTCGGCCGGCGACTCGCGCACCCGGGTGGAGACCCCCATGTCCCTGCGGACGGTCCTTGACCGGTACCCGGCGGGACTGCGCATGTACGCTGACCGTGAGGACCCCATGCGATGGGCATGGCAGGAGTTCATCCTCCCCCACATCGACCAGCACGACCGTGATCACTACGAAACGGTTTGGTCCGCTGTTGTACGCGTGGGGCCGTCCGGTGACCCGTTTCGGTAGGACCCACTCGTCTCCGACCGACGGCGAGCGACCAGGACTCATTGACGCGAGTCGTGATCGAGTATTCTCTCACCAACCAGATTGAGGAGAGACCCTGTCCGAGAACGAACCAACGAGGATGACCCGGATCCCAGTGTGGATCATTGTGCTCGTCATCGGCCTCGTCCCGAGCATCGCCCTTGTGGTCCTGATGATTCTGAGCCACGAGTTCGTGTTCTGGGAGTAGCCACCGACCCGCACAGAACGTGTACCGAGGAATCGCCCACACCCGGACCTGGCGTCAGTCCCGAAAGTTGATGTACTGGAGCGGAAGGCGGAAGTCGAGCTGTTTGACAGCGGCGATGACCTCCTGGAGATCGTCACGCTTCTTTCCCGAGACCCGCAACTGATCCCCCTGGATCGCCACCTGCACCTTGAGCTTGGCATCCTTGATGAACTTGGTGAGCTCTTTCGCTGCGTCCTGTGCGATCCCCTGGTTGAGCTCGAAGGTGGCCTGATACCGGCCGCCGCCGATCTGTTTCGGATCCCCGCCACCAAGGCTCTTGAGACTCACCTCCCGCTTCACGAGTTTGGTCTTGAGGACGTCCACGACCGCCACCAGACGACCATCCGAGTCCGACTCAGCAACGATCTTTCCGTCGGTGAGCTTGATGGTCGAATCCGTACCCTTGAAGTCGTACCGGCTCACGAGTTCGCGCGAGGCCTGGTCCACGGCGTTGCGGACTTCCTGCATGTCCACCTGGGAGACAATGTCGAATGAAGGCATGACCCCAGCCTACCCCTCGATGACTCGTCACATTTCTGTGGGGCGTGTACTGTCGGTGAAACACCAAAGGAGGGATATGGGAAAAATGAGGCTTGCGAGTTACATCGCATCCATCGTGATCGGTGCCATGCTGATCGTCGGCGGACTCACGACATGGTTCATCGTCAGCGGCACCCTTGCAAAGCAGAACATCATGGTTGCGGACGACGCCTCCTGTCTCGCAGGCAAGAAGGTCAAGGGTCCCTTCAGCGCATACTGCCAGGCAAGGGTCATTGAAGCTCATGCCCTCCACACAACCGGCGGCAAGTATTACTCCGAGCTCGCCCAGGACGATCCGTTGCGTGCCGTTGCCGCCCAGTCGGCGTATCTGCAAGCATCGCTCTACACCTCCGTTGTGGCGTTCGGGGTCGCAGGTATGGCGATCCTCGTGGGGGCGTTGTTCATCCTCATCGGTCTTGGCATGAAGGACGTTGCCAAACGGATGCCGGCGCTCACCGAGGGCGGGTAGTCCGACTCCCCCGTTTCCCACGACCGCACAACCGAACTACCTTGTTGACCATGCCGGACAACTCCACGCCGCCATCCCTTGATGCCCGGATTGATGACTTGATCAACAGCGTCGTTTCGAACGCCTCAACGCGGGCGCGCGACCACGACCTCGTCCACGACATCATCAATACGGCGCTCAAGCTGGTGAAGGACAACACTGACCGCGGCGATGTGAAGATGATCAACACCTCCGTCAAGGAGCTGCGGTACTCGTTCCTCGTGTTCAGCCCGTTCCGCAGTCATCCGAAGGTGGCCGTGTATGGATCTGCACGCACGGACCCCTCGGCACCCAACTACCGGTTCGCCGAGGAGTTCGGGCGACGGATGGCCGAGGACCACCACTGGATGGTCATCACCGGGGCTGGCCCCGGGATCATGGAGGCCGCCAACAAGGGGGCCGGCACCGACGCGAGTTTTGGTGTCAACATCCGGTTGCCGTTCGAGGATGCCGCAAACGAGTACGTCTCCCCCGGCAAGATCATCAACTTCAAGTACTTCTTCACCCGCAAGGTGCAGTTCGTCAAGGAGGCGCACGCGTTTGCCCTCTTCCCCGGAGGGTTTGGGACGATGGACGAAGCGTTTGAGCTCCTCACCCTCGTCCAGACCGGAAAGTCGGACATGCACCCGATCGTGATGATCGATGCCGAAGAGACCGGGTACTGGGACGCCTTCCTTGGGTTGTGCAACGTGCTCAAGGAACAGGGCATGATCTCACCGACCGACACCAACCTGTTCAAGGTGACGACAAGCCTCGATGACGCCATCAGCGAGATCCTCGGGTTCTTCCGGGTCTACCACTCCCAACGATACGTCAACGGAAACCTCGTCCTGCGACTCAATGAGGACGTCCCCGACTCCCTGCTCACCCGCCTGTCATCCGAGTACGCCGACATCATCGAGAGCGGGGCGATCACCAAGGTTCCCACCAGTCAAGCTGAGATCGATACCGACGATTTCGTGGATCTCCCACGCATCTCGTTCCACTTCACCCGTCGCGCCTTCGGCCGTCTTCGGGGCCTCATCGACGAGTTGAACGCCTCCAACTCCGGCCCCGTCTGAATTTGCAAGCACCTCATCTACGGTAGAATCTGTTGATGCGTGAGATCCTTTCGGACTTGGTTGCCGAACAACAACACTTGGATCAATTCCTCCAGACCCTGGGCGTGCGGCAGTGGGCGCTTGAGACCGCAGCGCCCGGTTGGAGCATCCAGGACACGGTCAGTCATCTCGCTGCAACCGAGGAGTTTGCAGCCGAGGTCCTTGAACAAGGCCCGACCCGCATCAAGGAGGAGATGGTCACCGACATCGACGAATGGACCCAGCGGGGGGTCGAGCGGGGTCGGGGGCGTCGACATCAGGAGATCATCGAGTGGTGGCGGTTCGGACGGGCAGATGTCGTTGAGGCACTGTCTCGGATGCTGGCAACGGATCGGGTACCGTGGCTCAACGGTGAGATGAGCGCACGGTCGTTTGCCGCCATTCGTCTCATGGAGACGTGGGCGCACGGTCTTGATATCAAGGCGGCGATTCTCGGGCGGATGGAGCCACTTGCCGAACCACCCCAGGAGGACGAGGATCCGGACCCCCTTGCCGATACCAGTCGACTCCGACACATCGCGTCCCTCGGTCAGCGATCCCTCCCGTTCGCCTTCGAGCGGGCCGGCGAGGAGTTCCCCAAGTCAGGTATCCGTGTCGAGGTGATGGGGCCCCTGTACGCAGCATGGCGGTTCGGACCCGAGGACACTGATCAGGTCATCAAGGGGATGGCTGGCGACTGGTGCCGTGTGGTCGTCAGCCGCCAGGACGCTGCGGAGACGGGTCTCCAAGCAGTCGGCGAGTACGCCGAAATGGCGCTGCGACTCGCCCGCGTGTACTGACATGTCGATTCCCCGCCTCATGGGAATGGTGCATCTCGGCCCACTACCCGGGTCTCCGGGATTCACCGGCGATTTCGACGGAGTCCTGGCAGCAGCCGCACGAGATGCCCAGCTGCTGGCCGAAGCTGGATTTGAGGCGCTCATGATCGAGAACTTTGGTGATGCCCCATTCTTCGCTGATGACGCCCCCAAGGTCACCATCGCCGCGCTCACGACTGCGGCCAACGTTGTCCATGCGGCGTCACGTCTTCCGATCGGCGTGAACGTGCTTCGCAACGACGCCCTCGGGGCCCTTGCGGTTGCCGCAGCGACACCGGCGGCGTTCATCAGGGTCAACGTCCTGTCGGGGTCGATGTTCACGGACCAGGGTCCCATCGTCGGCGACGCAGCCAGGGTTGCCAGGCTCCGTTCACAGATCTGTCCTGAGGTGAAGATCATGGCTGACGTCTTCGTCAAGCACGCAACACCACCAGCCGGTCTCACCCTCGCAGATGCAACCCACGACCTGGTGGAGCGGTCCGGAGCCGATGCCGTCGTGGTGTCAGGGAGTGGAACCGGGTCACCAACCAGTCTTGATGATCTCCGGACTGTTGCCGCCATCAGCCACCTCCCCGTGTTTGTCGGTTCTGGTGTCACGGCGGACACCATCGTCGGCCTCCTGGCGGTGGCCGACGGCGTCATCGTCGGCACCGACACCAAGAGCGGCGGCGTCACCACGAACCCCGTGGATCCGGTTCGGGCGGCCGCCGTCGTCGCCGCTGCCGGGTAGCCCACCAAACGGAGTTCCTCCCATCGGTGAACCCGAGCAACCCCTCAGAGTTCTTACCCATGAAATCGTGCCTAAGTCGATTTTGTCATTTGCCTCCCACTCAAGTGATGGTTGAGAGAATCCGAGATAACCCAGTGATTGCAAGGGGTTTGGAAACCCTCAATCACTGGTTGAGGGTTTGAGGAAACGCCGGATTCGGACGGAACGTTCATGATCCCTGCCACTGGGGAGATGGACGAACTCCCCCGATGGGCCACGCGGACGGTCTCCGCCGGGGCTGCTCACGCCGGTTTCCGACGATCCGCTCCTCCTCACCGTTCGCTGCCTCCGGTTCGCACGCTCCCCCGTTCTCGGTCGGGTTGACGGGCGTCCGACGCGCCTCCCCACTCGTGCATGATGGCGAGATTGCTTCTAGACTCGAACGCATGCAAGTCCTTGTTGCCACCGCAGGTGCGCTCAGTCCTTCACTCGTCGTGGAGTTCGCCCGTCACCTCATCGGGGGCACCGGGTCGGTGACCATCGCAACCGTTGTGGAGGTGCCCCGCTCCTTTCTCCAGGAGATCAATCGGGACGACTGGCATCCACTCCGGGAGGTTTCCGACCCACCCGCCGACGACGCCATCGTCACCCAGTACCTCGAGGAACGGGCTCACCGGCTCACCGAACCGCTCCGCCTCGCCCTTGAGCGTGCACGGATACCTTGCCAGCTCCTCATCCTCGAAGGGGAGGATGCTGCGGCCGCCATCTCGACCGCGGCCAGGGAGCTCCCCGCTGATGTCGTCATCCTCGGTGTCACGAAACAGATCTTCAACCGTGACGCGTGGGAGTCGGTGTCGAGCCGTGTGATGCTCGAGTCAGGAAAGGCTGTCCTGGTGGTTCCGGAGGCTCGCAAGACACCCGACGACGACGAGGGTCTTGAGGATCTCGCAGCTCACGTGGTCGAGTCGAGCATCGTCACGTAGGCCGTCAGGGCGGCCCACGCCGCAGGAACGAACGCATCCCGATCCGTCGCGAGCGTGTGTCTGACGTCCTGAAGTGACCACCATCTGACATCGGTCGTCCCACCCGGTTCCGGTCTCGGCGTTCCCTCTCCAACCGCGACGAGGACGGTGTGGGTTGCCGGGTACGCCCCGTGGATTCCTGCGATGACCGCAAGGGGTCGGATCGTGGCCACGGAGCGCCGGTCATCAATGCGATCCTCCGTCACCCCCTCGACGTGGAGGAGCTTGATGCCGGTCTCGTCCCGTACCTCCCGTGCGATCGCAACCTCGGGAGGCTCGGCAGCGATCCAACGTCCGCCCGGAATCTCAAGAAGCCCACGAACCGGCTCTCCGGGCACGTCGCGACGCTGAAGCAGGATGTGCTCACCGGATCGGTCGGTCACCACGGCTCGGATCACCGGAGTCATCACATTGTCGGGACCGCTCACCGGCGTGGTGATCTCGACCGCACGGGAACCATCCCACATCGTGTGTCTACCGGTCATGGAACCGCCTCACTCCTGCTGCATCTGACATCGGCGCCGAAACCAGGATCACGGATCCCAGCAACTCCGGACGCCGCGAGTGCCTGCCTGACGGCATCGATCGTACTGAGATCACTGATCGTCTCGAACGGACTCGGGGGTGGCATCCCGGAACTGTGTCTGGAAGAGGTGCTGGTACAGACCCCCTGCCGCAAGGAGCTCCTGATGGCTCCCCATCTCAACGATCCGGCCTCCATCCATCACCAGTATGCGGTCGGCAGAGACAACCGTTGAGAGGCGGTGGGCGATCACGAGGGAGGTGCGTTGCTCCATGATCCGCTCAAGGGCGTCCTGGACGAGCGCCTCAGAGACGGCATCAAGGTGGGAGGTCGCTTCGTCGAGGATCAACACCGAGGGGTTCTTGAGGATCACCCTGGCAATCGCCATGCGTTGCTTCTCACCCCCCGAGAGTCGGTACCCCCGCTCCCCGACCCGGGTCTGCATACCGTCAGGCAGTGAGTCGATGAACTCGAGAATGTTTGCAGCCCCAGCTCCAGCCCTCAGTTCCTCCATCGTTGCGTCAGGCTTTGCGTACCGGAGGTTTGCTTCGATCGTGTCGTGGAACAGATACGTCTCCTGGGTCACGACACCCACGCCCCGGGCAATCGAGTCGAAGGAGAGATCCCGAACGTCAACCCCGTCGATGAGCACGCTGCCCCGAGTCACGTCGTACAGCCTCGGCACGAGGTACGTCAGGGTGGTCTTGCCCGCACCCGAGGGTCCAACCAGTGCGATCGTCTCACCACGCCCAGCCCGGAAGGAGACGTCCTCAAGCGCCCAACCCGACGGGGCGTGTCTTGACACGACCTCGAACTGACCGGCATCACGCGACCCGAACCGGCGCACCGACTCGAGGCCTGAATCAACCGTCTCGTCGTAGGAGAACCAGACGTGGTTGAACTCGACGGACCCCTCAATGACCGCGAGGTCAACCGGATTGTCGGCTTGGGCGACCCCGGTCGGCAGATCCAGGACCTCAAAGACTCGTTCAAACGACACCATGGACGTCGCGAACTCAACCCGAGCCGTCGACAGGGCCGAAAGTGGCCCATAGAGGGAACCGAGGTACGCCCCAAGGGCAACGATGGTCCCAACGGTCAGTCCATGTTTGACCGACAAGTACGCCCCGAGCCAGAACACCAACGCCGTCCCCATGGCGGATGCCACACCGAGCACCATGAAGAACCACCGACCAATCGTCGCCTGGCGGATCCCGAGATCCCTGACCTCCTCGGCGTACTCGGTGAACCGTCTGTCCTCATGGGTCGCACGTCCGAAGAGTTTCACCAACAAGGCACCCGAGACTGACAACGTCTCCTGCATGACCGAGTTCATGTTTGCGTTCGACTCCATCTGGTCGCGGCGGATCTGCCGCAGATGGCTCCCGACCCTGCGTGACGCAACGATGAAGAGGGGCAGGATGACAAGCGCCAGGAGCGTCAGGCGCCACTCGAGGTTGACCATCACGACCAAAGTGACGATCACGGTGAACACGTTTGACGCAAGGGTGACAAACGTGCTCGTCACCGCCTGTTGGGCGCCCACAACATCCGAGTTCAACCGGGACATCAGCTCCCCTGTCCGGGTGTTCGTGAAGAAGCCGAGTGACATGCCCTGAAGATGCGAGAACAGCTGTCGACGGAGATCAAAGATGATCCCCTCCCCCATCGATGCGCTTGCCCACCGTTGAGCGACCCCAACCGCACCGTTGATGAGCGGCACGGCAACCATGCCGAGGCCGAGCCATGACACCAGCGTGAGGTTCTTGTCGGGAATGGCCACATCGATGAGGCCACGCATGAGGAGCGGCGGCAGCAGGGACAGTCCGGAGATGACGACAATCGTCAGGACGACCACGGTGAGCTCGATCCGATACCCCGTTGCGTACCCAAGGACCCGCTTGAGCAGGATCCGATCAAACATGTGGTCTGGCTGCTCTTCATCGTGGCGCAGATACGCCCGCCAACTTCGGTCCATCAGCGACCCACCAGTTCCGACAACGGCCGCACCGACTCGGCGATCTCGGTGCACAACTGCTCGGAGATCTCCGACCGACAGAAGAGTTCATACCGCATCGAACCGTCCGTCCAGCCGAGGCTCACCCCCTCGGGGACGACGATGGACTCAATCGTGGTTGGCACACCGGTTGTCCCGTTTGGCGCCACGCCGACCCGCAACACACCGATCCGTCCCATGTCGGACTGGTACGGATCGCTTGTCCACAGCCCGAACGCTGCTGAGGTGTCAGGATCAAGGGTTCCCGTGACCTCGTCGTAGACGAGTTGGCTCGTCACCCAACGAACCTGTTCGGGGACGATGGAGGGAAACTTCAATTCCGGAAGTGCGTCAGCGATCTCACCTCGCGACGATTGCACGAACCGACTGTTGCCGGTCCGTGTGTTCCACACCGCAGCGATCACCTGAGGGGACGCTCCCCGGTGCTGGGGGTTCTTCTGGTCGTTGTACCACACGACGTCGCCGGCGCCGACCGCTGCCTCCCCCGCCTCACCGGCATCAACCACCGGGGGCGGCACCGTCGTCGATGTCGGACCCTGGACAAAGGCACGGGTCCGGTCCCCGACACCGTCCAACACGCCAGCTTCACCGCACGCCGCGCTGAGCGCGGCGACCACGACAAGGATGACAAGACGTCTCATAGCAAGAGGATGGTACGGATTCCATCCAACCGACATGACCTCTACCCTATCCAGCAATGACGTCCCACCCACTTGGCATACTCGCGAACGCCCTCACGGACGACGCCCCGCTCAATACGGCAACGTCCCGCGCCATTCTTGAAGCGGTTGGGCGTAGCGAGATGGGGGAAACGCTTGAGATCGGGACATCCACCCGTGTCGTTGCGTTCGGAAAGCACGACACCACCTCACCACGGTTCGCCGATGCCGCCCAGAGCGCCGTCGATCACGGGTTTCAGCCCACGGTTCGGATTGTTGGTGGCAGGGCGGCGGTGTTCCATGAGACGACCCTTCGGTTCGGGTGGACGCGCCCGGTGGATGACCCCGCGAAAGCGATGAGTGAGGGGTTCGACCAGATCACGGCCTTTGTGACCGAGACGCTCGCGAACTTCGGGATCCACGGGATCGTCGGGGAGATCCCTGGCGAGTACTGTCCCGGCACCAGCAGTGTGCACATCGCAGGCCGCAAGGTGATGGGGGTCGGCCAGCGCCTCATCCGCAACGCCGCACACGTCGGTGGCGTCATCGTGATATCCAACAGTGCGGTGATCAATGAGGTCCTCGTTCCGATCTATGACCTCCTTGGTCTCCCCCTTGATCCGTCCGTGACCGGGTCTGTGGCTGACGCTCTCCCGATCGCCACCACCGAGTTTGCCGACGTGTTCGTTGCCAGGGTCGCAGGGGGACGACCCACCATCGACGTCACGGTCCCTGATGCCGTTCGCCAGGAGGCGCTCCGGATCCGACCCAACCATGATCCGTTCGCCCTCGCCGGGACATCGGGTCCCAGAGACTCCGGTACGGCCGCCCGTCAGGACTCAGCTTCATGAACCTCCTCGTCATCAACGGTCCGAATCTCAACCTCCTCGGGACCAGGGAGCCGGACATCTACGGCACCGAAACCCTCGCTGACCTCGAGGCCCAGTGGTTGGCTCGGGCACACGACCTCGGCATCAGCATCACATGGTTCCAATCCAACCATGAGGGAGCGATCATCGACGCGATCCATGACGCTCGGGGCACGGCTGATGGCATCGTCATCAACGCCGGTGCCCTGACCCACTACAGTCTCGCCCTTGCCGACGCCCTCGTCGCCGTGAACCTCCCGTACGTCGAGGTGCACATCTCGAACATCTACGAGCGTGAGGAGTGGCGACACCACTCGGTGCTGTCCGAACACGCCGACGCCGTCATCGTCGGGCACGGCACGGTCGGTTATCTCGACGCGATCTCACACCTTCACACGCTGCTCGGGCAGCGTTAGGCGAACAGACGCTGCATCCGCTCGAGGCCTTCGATGAGGTCCTCGTCTGACAGGGCGAATGAGAACCGAGCGTACCCGGGCGCACCAAATGCCTCCCCTGGTACGAACGCCACCTTCGCCTCATCAAGCACGATCGAGGCAAGCTCCATGGATGACGAAGCAACTCGCCCACCGATGTTTCTGCCAAACAGGCCGGACATATTCGGGAACGTGTAGAACGCACCCCCGGGGTCCTGGCAGGTCACACCGTCGATCGCCCGAAGCATCTCCACCATGGTCTGGCGTCGCTTGTCAAACGCCGCGCGCATCATGGCGACTGCGTCCAACGGGCCCGTGACCGCCTGGAGTGCCGCAGCCTGGGCGACGTTGCTGACGTTTGACGAAAGGTGGCCCTGCAGTCGCCCGGCTGCCGATGCAACCTCCTGGGGCGCAATCATCCACCCGACGCGCCACCCGGTCATGGCGAACGTCTTGGAGACGCCGTTGATGACGACGCAACGATCGGCGATCTCGGG
This sequence comes from uncultured Acidimicrobiaceae bacterium, assembly GCA_964621095.1. Classification (GTDB taxonomy): domain Bacteria; phylum Actinomycetota; class Acidimicrobiia; order Spongiisociales; family UBA5794; genus UBA5794. The sequence goes on from CAZULI010000005.1 coordinate 17,357, forward strand.
AACCTCAACCGGCATGGAGGTGAAGATGGAATCACCGTAGATGAGGAACTCGTAGATCTCATCGGTCATCACCCAGATCCCTCGTTCAGCGGCCCACTTGCCGATCGCGGCAACCTGTTGGGGCGTGTACACCGACCCCGTCGGGTTTGATGGACTCACAAAGATCAGCATCTTCGTGCGTGGTGTGAGCGCAGCTTCGAGTTGTTCCACCGTGACGGTGAAGTTGGTCTCCTCGTCCGTGGGCACGATCACCGGCACGCCACCGGCCAGAGCAACCGCTTCGGGGTACGTCACCCAGTAGGGAGCCGGGAGAAGCACTTCGTCACCGGGGTCAAGCAGCACCTGGCAGGTCATGTACACCGCCTGTTTGCCGCCGTTGGTGATGATCACCTGGGATGCCGAGACCTCGAACCCTGAGTCCCGGAGTGTCTTGGCCGCGACCGCTTCTCGCAGCGCGGGGATCCCCGGGACCGGTGAGTAGCGATGCGACGTCGGGTTGCTGGCTGCTGCAATCGCCGCCTCGACGATCGGCTGCGGTGTCGGGAAGTCTGGTTCACCAGCTCCGTACCCGATGACGGGCTCCCCCTGGGCCTTCAGTTCGTTGGCGCGGTTGGTGATCGCCATCGTGGCTGATGGCTGTACCGCATCGACTCGCTGGGATATGGATTTGGCTGTCGACGATTTACCATGTGGGATTGCCACAACGCTCCTGCCGATCGATCGTGGTGAACTACAAACGCAACGATAGGCATACTCGTGAACCCCTCCTCCATCACCATCCCCTCTGACCTTCTGCCACGTGACGGCCGGTTCGGCTCGGGTCCATCAAGGATCCGAGAGGAGTTCGTCAACGACCTCGCCGGCACCGGACGGGCGTTCCTTGGGACGAGCCACCGGCAGGCGACGGTCAAGAATGTGGTGGGGAGCATCCGGAGCGGTCTCGCCACGTTCTATGATCTTCCTGACGGATACGAGGTCGTGCTCGGGGTCGGCGGCGCCACGGCGTTCTGGGACGCTGCCGTGTTCGGACTCATCGAGGAGCGCTCCGCCCACTTCGTGTGCGGCGAGTTCTCGCAGAAGTTTGCTGCAGCATCCCAGGAGGCCCCGCATCTCAACGACCCCGTCATCATCGAAGCTCCCGTGGGGGACGCACCCCAGCCGGTCGCCGTCGATGGAGTTGATGTTGCAGCGTTCGTCCACAACGAGACCAGCACCGGTGTGACGGCGCCGTTTGCACGTCTGTCGGATGCCCTGGTGGTCGTCGACGGTACGTCGGCTGCTGGTGCCATCCCGTTTGAGGTGTCCGACGTCGACACCTACTACTTCTCCCCCCAGAAAGCGCTCGGCTCCGAAGGTGGGTTGTGGCTTGCGCTGCTCTCCCCTGCGGCCCTCGATCGCATCGCCCGCCTCGCCAGCTCCTCGCGCTGGATTCCGGCGTTCCTCTCCCTTGCCACAGCGGTCGACAACTCGCTGAAGAATCAGACCTACAACACGCCGTCCCTTGCAACGCTGTACCTGCTTGATCGGCAGATTCAGGCGTTCTTGGATCTCGGCGGGCTCGCCTGGTCAGCCGCACGCTGTCGCGACTCGGCAGGTCGCCTCTACGAATGGGCAGAGAGCAATCCGTGGACGACCCCGTTCGTCGCGGATCCGGACCGGCGATCCATCACGGTGGTGACGATCGATGTCGACCCCGCCATTGACGCCGACGCCGTTTGCGGTGCGCTCAGAGCCAACGGCATCGTCGACACCGAGCCGTACCGCAAGCTCGGTCGTAACCAACTCAGGATTGCAACCTTCCCCAACACGCCGCCCGATGACATCACCGCGTTGACCCGGTGCATCGAGTTCGTCATCGATCACCTCGCCCCCACGGGGTGAACCTTGGTGTGATGACATCGGGGGGTCGGTCGGGTGCTGGCGCTACGATCCCCGGATGCTCAATCTCATGTTCATGCGCCACGGCAAGTCGGACTGGGGCATCGGATCTTTTGATGATCATGCGCGACCGCTGAACGACCGGGGGCGGGCTTCGGCCCAACGCATGGGGGTGGTGCTCAGCGAACTCGGATTGACCCCCGACCTTGTGGTCTCTTCCAGTGCGGTTCGTGCCCGCTCAACCGCCGAACTGGCTGAACGCAGCGGCGGATGGGGCTGCCCCATCATCGTCGAGGATGCCCTGTATGGCGCCAGCGTCGCCGAGACCCTGTCGGTCGCTGCCCGCCACGGAGGGTCGGCCGGCCGCATCTTGTTGGTCGGACACCAGCCCACATGGGGCATGGCGGTGACGCACCTCACCGGCTCGCACACCGACATGCGAACAGCCACCGTTGCTGACATCGAGGTCCGCGCCTCAGCCTGGGAGGAACTGCCCCAGGCCCGGGGGGTGCTCGTCTCCCTTCTCCAGGCGCGTGACTTTCTCCACCGGGACTGATAGCCGCAAGCATGCAGCGCACCGGCACCGAACCTTCGGGTGCGTATCCTTCCTTTGCCGATGACAGTGAGCAACCATGATTGACCTGAGAAGCGACACCATCACCAAACCAACCGACGCCATGCGGGCCGCCATGGCGAACGCCCGTGTCGGGGACGACGTCTACCACGACGACCCCACCGTCAACGAACTCGAGGAGTATGTGGCGTCGCTCCTCGGCACGGACGCTGCGATGTACGTCCCCACTGGCACGATGAGCAACCAGATCGCCGTGCGCGTCCACACCCAACCCGGCGACTCGGTTGTGATCGAGACCCTGGGTCACATCGGGACCCATGAACTCGGTGGTCCAGCCCATCACTCAGGCGTCACCTTGAACCGGATCACCGGGACACTCGGGACGTTCACGACCGAACAGCTCAGGGAGGCGGTTCCGGTTCCCCACCCCTCGCTGCCGTCACATCTCTACGACCCGCACACCCTGATCTGTCTTGAGAACACCCACAACCAAGCTGGAGGAACAATCTGGCCGATCGACCAGATGCGCGCCGTCACCAAGGCTGCTTCTGATCTCGGCATGGTTCGTCACCTCGACGGTGCGCGCCTGTGGAACGCGAGCGCAGCATCAGGGGTTCGGCTCGACGAGTACGCAAGCCTGTTCGACACCGTCAACGTGTGTTTCTCCAAGGGCCTCGGGGCACCGATCGGGTCTGCGCTCTGCGGACCTACCGACGTCATTGCGCAGGCGCGCCGGTTCAAGCACATGTTTGGCGGGGGGTTTCGTCAGGCGGGGATCGTTGCTGCGGGAGCGCTCCACGCGCTCCGCAACCATCGGGACCGCCTCGTTGATGATCACACCAACGCACGGACCTTCGCCGAAGGTGTCGCCGAGATCGAAGGAGTGACGGTGAACCTTGACGCCGTCCAGACAAACATCGTGAATTTCGGGGTCACCAACCCCGGACATGTCGTGGACGCGTGTCTCGCCAATGGCGTTGCGATGTTGGTCAACGGACCCGCCGAGGTGCGAGCTGTGTTCTCGATGGAAGTGGACGCGACGGATGCGCAGACGGCAATCGCAGTCGTGGCCGAGGCGGTACGCACGGCGTAGTGGGACTGGAGAACCGGTACTACCGGGGGTCGGTGTCCTCGGAAGCCTCAAAGGCGAGGGACGCCGAGTTGATGCAGTACCGCAGTCCGTTCACACCGGGGCCATCGGGGAACACATGACCGAGATGTGCTCCGCAGTTGCTGCACGTGGTCTCGGTGCGGGCCATGCCGTGGGATCGGTCGACGTGCTCCGCGATGACCCCAGAGGACACGGGGTTCGTGAAACTCGGCCAGCCGGACCCGGAGTCGTACTTCGTGTCGGAGTTGAACAGCGGCTCGTTGCACACCACGCAGTGGTAGACCCCGACAGCCTTGTTGTGGAGCAACGCACCTGAGAACGGAGCCTCGGTCGCTGCTTCCTGGGTCACCGCAAACTGTTCAGCGGACAACCGGTTCCGGAGATCAGATGCTGTGTACTTGGTCGTCATGGACAGAGGGTACCGTCGCCTCCCATCAAGAGGGACGGGCTGGTGTACTGCCTATCGAAAGTCTCGCGACGCGACCCTTGGCGCCGGCCAGGATCTGAGATGTCGTGCCACGAGATTGGTGACCCCATCCCGATACTCGAGGATGCCGGTGATGACGACGCCAACCGCCTTGCGGGCAACCTCGTGATGCGCATCCCACACCCCCGACACGACGATGACGTTCATGATGCCGGTTTCGTCCTCAAGGTTCATGAACCGGACACCGTGGGCCGTCTCGGGTCGCTGACGGTGCGTCACGATCCCTGCCACCGTGACCGTGGATCCGTGCTTCTTTCGGTTGAGGCCGTCGGCGATGGTCATGACCCCCTCCCGGTCAAGCTGATCCCTGATGAGTGACACCGGATGCGTCAGCGAGATGCCGGTGGACCACAGATCCGCCTCAAGCATCTCCTGGGGGTCCATGGGTGGCAGATCGGGGATGGGCGACCCGTTCCCGAGCGCCAACCGGCCCGGTCCCAGCTCCGAGAGGGTGCCTGCAAGCCACATGCCGTCGCGTCTGCCAACGCCGAGTGACCCGAGTGCCCCTGACGCACTCAGTGCCTCATGGCTCGCAACCGACAGACCGGTTCGTTGTGCAACGTCGTGCGGCGAGGTGAACGGACCACCCGTGAAGCGGGCCGCCTCGATGCGACGGATGTCGGGCTCACCGAGATCACGGACATACCGAAGCCCGAGCCTGAGCGCAACCGAACCGCGAAGGGGATCCTCAACGGCACCTCTCCCCCGTCGCCACGACCCCGCGAGATGGGTCACGATGTCAGCCACCTCCTGGTCGGACGGCTCGATCGTGCAGTCATGGTTCGAATGGTTGACATCAGGAAGCAGCACCTCCACACCATGGTGGACGGCGTCCGCGACCAGCGAGTTGGGCGAGTAGAACCCCATCGGTTGTGCGTTCAGCAGCCCTGCGAAGAACTCCGC
>CAZULI010000006.1:0-21397 GCA_964621095.1 uncultured Acidimicrobiaceae bacterium
TCCCCCAGGTCAAGGGGTTCTGGGAGAAGTTCTACTTCCGCCCGGGGAACCTCGGGTACCCGGTGTTTGACACCGCCGTGGGGAGGATCGGTGTCTACATCTGTTACGACCGACACTTCCCCGAGGGTTGGCGGGAGCTCGGACTCAAGGGTGCCAAGATCGTGTTCAATCCAAGCGCCACAACCCGGGGGCACTCCAAGTATCTGTGGCAGCTTGAACAGCCCGCAGCCGCGGTCGCGAACCAGTACTTTGTTGGGGCGATCAACCGGGTCGGATCCGAGGATCTTGAGGACACGGATTACTACGGCACGTCGTATTTCGTTGATCCTCGTGGCCAGCTCGTCGGTGAGGCAGCGTCGGATGTGGCAGATGAGGTCGTCGTTCGTGACCTCGACATGTCAGAGATCGAGGCGGCGCGTCGCCACTGGGCGTTCTACCGGGATCGTCGACCTGAGATCTATGAAGGAATTGCCAAGTCGTGACGACGTGCCGCGTTGAGTTTGTGATCGAGCCCTTCACCGAGGGAGGTCCCGGATCGCATGTTCAAGCGGGGATTGCAGCCATAGAGGCACTTGGGCTCACCGTCGTGATGGGTCCGTTTGGATCCGTTGTTGAGGGGTCGCCGGAGGTTGTTTCGGATGCGATCTCCTCCATGGTCCGATCTGCGATTGCCGATGGCGCGAACCGGATCCTTGTTGAGGTGACCACATCGCCATGACTGCTGACCAGTCGAGGTTCGCAAAGGCTATTGAGCCGCTGGTCAGGGCGATTGGTGGGGCGATCATCGCCGCTGATGAGGTGGATGAGGGCGACATCGTCCTTGCGTGGGATGGTGAGCCGGCAGTTGGGGTGCGGCTTGATGATCTCGTGTCCCTTGATCGGTTGATTGCCGCGGTCGAAGAGCAGCTGGGTGCGCCGTTGAGTGATCTTGATCGTGCCGACAAGCAGCGGGCGGTGCGAATCCTCGATGAGCGTGGGGCGTTTCGTCTCCGTCGATCGATTGAGGACGTGGGGGAGGCGATGGGGGTGAGTCGGATCACGATCTACAACTATCTCAGTGCCATCAAGAAGGATGACGCCTGACCGGCTGGCGCCCATGATCAACGCCAGGGGTTCAGGCGTTGATGGCGACGAGGGTCACCCCGGTCACGGCGAGAACGGTGCCGACGCCCATCCGTACGGTGACCCGTTCGATGTCGCGAAGCAGGACCAAGGACACCGCTATCACCACGAGCGGTTGTGCTGATACGATCGGTCCGATCACGGACATCGCGCCGTCTTCCAGTGCCCGGTACAAGCTGAGGAGTGCCACGGCCAGGGCCGCCCCGGACCCCAGAAGCCACGGCCATCCGGCACCCACCCGGAGTTTGCTCCGCATGGTCGGGACTGCCGTTGAGGTCGCGATCATGATGGTCAGCATCGTTGCCACGGCCACGAGGGCTCCCAGTGCGGGCTCGGGGGTTCGCTCCAGTCCCAGCTTGCGGAGCAGATCCGCAAGGGCAAAGCAAAGCCCTGCCAGGCTCGGAAGCAGGAGCGCTGCCCAGCTGAACCGGAAGGGGGGTTGGGCTGTCTGCGTGTCCGAGGTTGATGCTTGGCCGGGGACGAGCAGCATCCAGATGCCGCCGATGATGATGACAACCCCGAAGACCTGGAGCGTGGTCACGCGCTCGGCCAGCAGCGTGACGCCAGCGAGGACGACCACCAGGGGGTAGATCGCGGTCTCGATGGGGATGCTGATGATGGGGCCAAAACGATCAATGGACCCAAGCAGCGTGAACCGGGCGATGCCGTCACCAACGATGCCAGCGCAGACAAAGAGGAACAGGGCTTGAGCGTTCACCTGCTCGGGTGGGTTCAGCAGGACGGCAACCCCCAGGATGACGGCCGCGACGCCCGACGAGATGATGAGCGCGCCAAGCGCGCTGGTCTGTTGCATCCCACGCTTGGCCATGACGCTCCCCGAGCCAAACGCCACGGCGGCAAGCGAGGCAAGTGCAATCACCACGTCAACTCACCCCTTGCCTCGCGCTGAAAACACATCATCCGACCGAAGGTCCGTTCGGTCGGATGATGAAGGCTTGCTCGGATGGCCCCGCCTCAGGACAGACCAATCACGTTGCCGTCGGCGTCGACATCCATGTTCATGTAAGCAGGCTTGGTTCCCAACCCAGGCATGGTTTGCATCGTCCCGACGATGGGGTAGATGAAGCCGGCCCCCACGGAGGCACGCACCTCGCGCACGGGAAGGGTGTACCCGGTCGGAGCACCCTTGAGCGTGGGGTCGTGGCTCATGCTGAGATGTGTCTTCGCCATACAGATGGGGAGGTACCCAAAGCCGTTGCGCTCATAGTTTGCGATCTGGGCGCTCGCCGTCGGGGTGAACTCGACGTCGGCGGCGCCGTACATCTCGGTGGCGATGGTCTCGATCTTCTTCTCGACGGACTGGTTCAGGTCGTAGAGGAACCGGAAACTCGACTCCTCCTCACAGGCAGCAACGACTGCCTCCGCCAACTCGGCACACCCTGGACCCCCTCCGGCCCATGGGTCAGCGGTGACGGCCGTGAAAGCACCGGCCTCAACGGCCGTCTTTTTCACAAGCTCAATCTCGGCGGAGGTATCGGTGACGAAGGTGTTCACGGCCACGACGACGGGCACCCCGAACTTCTTTGCGTTCCTGATGTGAGCTTGCAGATTGCTCATTCCTGCTCGGAGGAGGGAGAGGTTCTCCTCCGTGTACACCTTGTCCAAGGGCTTCCCTGCGATGACTTTGGGTCCACCCCCGTGCGTCTTGAGCGCACGGATGGTGGCCACCATCACCACACAATCCGGTTTGAGCCCTGATACCCGGCACTTGATGTCAAAGAACTTCTCCATGCCCATGTCGGCGGCGAACCCGGACTCCGTAACGACGTAATCCCCCAAGTGCAGGGCAACCCGATCGGCGAGAATTGAGGAGTTGCCGTGGGCGATGTTTCCGAACGGGCCGGCGTGGACAAACGCAGCCTGTCCCTCAAGGGTCTGCATGAGGTTTGGATGCAACGTGTCCTTCATGAGGACGGCAACGGCACCGGCGATCTGGAGATCCTCGAACGTGACCGGCTTGCCTGCCCGGTTGGTGCCGATGACGACCCGACCGCACCGCTCCCGAAAGTTCCGCAACGCTGACGCGTAACTCTCCCCATCGGTGAGGGCAAGGATCGCCATCAACTCACTGGCAACGGAGATGTCAAACCCGGTTTCGCGTGGTCGCCCATTGGCTTTGCCACCCAACCCCACGAGGATGTTCCGGAGAGATCGATCATTCACATCGACGACCCGGTTCCACGTGACGTCGAAGAGATCGATGTCGAGCCGCTTGAGTCCGATATCGGCGAGCTCCTCATTGCTGAGACGCCGTTCGTGATACCGCCGGGCGTCGATCGCTGCGGCAACGAGGTTGTGTGCAAGGGAGATGGCGTGGAAATCCCCCGTGAGATGCAGGTTGAAGTCCTCCATGGGAACGATCTGGCTGTACCCGCCCCCGGCCGCACCCCCCTTGATGCCAAACGTCGGGCCCATGGACGGTTGCCTGATCGCTGCGATCGCCTTGTGCCCCAGAACACCCAGACCCTGTACGAGCCCGACCGTCGTCGTGGTCTTTCCCTCGCCAAGTGGCGTTGGGGTGATTGCTGAGACAACGACGTACTTGCCGGACGGTCGATGAGCCAGTTTGGGGAGAATGTCAAGGTGGACCTTGGCCTTCTCGGTGCCGTACGCGATCAGGTCATCCGGGTCGATGTTGATGGAGGCAGCGATTTCGGCAATCGGACGGATTGTGGCCGATTGGGCAATCTCAAGATCGGATGGGACAGATGGCTTTGATGACACGGAGTCTCCTCAAGAGCGTTTCAAGCCTCAACGTACGCCGACGCCGGACCGTAGTGACTGCGGGATGGATCGAGCATATCAATACACGGCCACATTCCATGGACGTCACTACCGTGGGTTGGTGGAGGAGTCCTCACCTCGATGTGAGCAAGCTGAGGACTCGCATGAAGTGGAGACGAAGGGAAAACGACCATGGCAGCAGAGATTCTCTCGGGGCGCGAGGTGGCGGCTGCCGTCCAGGAGGAGGTCGCCGAGCGGGTGGCTGCACTCGCGAGCCAGGGCCGGAAGGTTGGGTTGGCAACCATCCTTGTTGGTGATGATCCGGCTTCCAAGATCTACGTGCGCAACAAACACCGTGCCGCGCAAGCCGTTGGGATGGAGTCGTTTGATCACACCCTGCCGGCAGACAGCGGCCAGGACGCCGTCGAGTCGTTGATCGCGCAACTCAACGATGATCCCAGCGTTGATGGAATGATTGTGCAGCTTCCGTTGCCTGATGGGTTGGATGGTGGCTCGGCCGTCCAGGCGATCCTGCCATCAAAGGATGCAGACGGACTCCACCCCTACAACCTCGGGCTCCTGGTACTTGACAAGCCGGGACCACAACCAGCGACACCGAGTGGCATCATGCGGATGCTCGAGTATTACGGGATCGCCACGGCGGGGAAGCGGGCCGTGGTCGTTGGCCGATCGTTCCTTGTTGGACGCCCCATCGCCATGATGCTTGCCAGGAAAGGGGTCGATGCCACGGTGACCCAGGCCCACTCCCGAACACCCGACCTCGGGGCGCTCCTGCAAACAGCCGACATCGTGGTGATCGCCGCAGGTCGTCCAGGACTCGTCAACGCCGAGGACATCAAACCCGGGGCGGTCGTCATCGACGTGGGAACCAATCGAACCGAGGATGGACTCGTCGGCGATGTTGATTTTGCTGCCGTCTCGCAGGTTGCGGGTGCGATCACCCCAGTTCCCGGGGGAGTCGGACCCATGACGATCGCGTCGCTGCTCGCCAACACGGTTGCCGCCGCGGAGCGCTCGGCCACACAAGATCTGGTCTGATGGGGGCGGTCCCGGGACCGAGTATTGATCAGTGCTACATTGGCCGGACGGTACGGGAAGGAGGTGAAGATGGGGAAGCGGTATGAACGGCTCACAACGCCGATGGTCCGAAGGGATGGTCAGCTCCGTGAAGCCACCTGGGAGGAAGCCCTTGCTCGGACCGCTGAGGGACTCGGCCGCCATCCCGGCACGCTGACCGGGGTGTTGTCGTGCTCGAAGGCCTCCAATGAGTTGAACTTCATGGCTCAGAAGTTTGCTCGCACGGTCCTTCGGAACAACAACATCGACAGCTGCAACCGTACCTGACACGCTCCTTCGGTCGTCGGTCTGGCGGCAGTGTTGGGAGCCGGTGGCGGCACATCCTCGTATGAGGAGATCGAGACAACGGACCTCATCGTCGTGTGGGGGTCCAACGCCCGCACGGCCCATCCGATCTTTTTCCATCACCTCATCAAGGGGGTCCGCAACGGCGCGAGGATGTATGCGGTTGACCCCCGCCGTACGGACTCGGCCCAGTGGGCTGATGTCTGGCTCGGGATTGATGTGGGTTCTGACATCGCCCTTGCCAACACCATTGGACGGGAGATCATCCACGCAGGGCTCACCAATGACGCGTTCATCGCCCACTCGACGTCCGGGTTTGATGCGTACGCGGCCTCGGTCGAGGAGTGGACCCTCGCCAAGGGTGCAGAGGTGACCGGTGTCCCCGCCGGGGCGATCCAACGCCTCGCCCATGATTATGCGACCGCAGAGACCGCACAGCTGTGCTGGACTCTCGGCATCACCGAACATCACAACGCAACCGACAACGTCTTCTCCCTCATCAATCTCGCCCTCCTGACCGGCCATGTCGGCAGATACGGCTCAGGGCTTGTCCCCATCCGTGGACAGAACAACGTTCAGGGCGGCGGGGACATGGGGGCGCTCCCGAACAAGCTTCCGGGGTTCCAGGACGTGGCGAACGATGCGCATCGCGCCAAGTTCGAGGCCGCCTGGGGGGTCGAAGTACCGGCCAAACCTGGTTGGCATGTCACCGAGATGTTCGACGCCATGGAGCGTGGCGACCTCAAGGCCCTCTATGTCATCGGTGAGAACCCAGCACAATCAGAGGCTGATACGACACGGGCGGTTGAGCTCCTTGAAGGCCTCGAGTTCCTTGCCGTCCAGGACATCTTTCTCACCAAGACGGCGGCGCTCGCCGATGTCGTGTTCCCTGCCTCAGCAGGGTGGGCCGAGTCGGAAGGCACGGTGACCTCATCAGAGCGGCGGGTCCAACGCATGCACAAGGCCCTCGACCCACCGGGGGAGGCGAAGGACGACATCGAGATTCTCGGTTTGGTGGCAAACGAGATGGGTCACCACTGGGAACACCCGAGTGCAGAACAGGTGTGGGACGAGTTGCGCAGCCTCTCACCCATGCACGCCGGCATGTCGTACGCCCGTCTCGACGACCTCGGTGGCATCCAATGGCCGTGCCCCGACGAGGACCACCCGGGGACACGGTTCCTCCACGGCTGGCTGTGGGAGGATCCGTTGCCTCGTGATCCGGCTCCGTTCTCCGTGGTTGAGTGGTCGCCTCCCATTGATGCGTTGACCGAGGAGTTCCCGATCCGGATGACGACCGGTCGGAGACTTGACGGCTACAACACGGGGGTGCAGAGCGCCGGGTACCGTTCCCCCCTTGCAGCGGGAGCGGTGATCGACATCGACCCGCTTGACGGCCGCCGTCTTGGCGTAGCGGACGGGGAGATGGTCAGGGTGGTGTCGAGACGGGGTGCCATCGACGTCACGGCACGTTTTCGGGACGGGTTGCGCCCCGGCCTTGCGTTCATGGCGATCCACTGGCCGGACGACGGCGACGTGAACACCCTCACCCGTGACGCGTGGGATCCCCGGTCAGGAACCGCCGCGTTCAAGGCAACAGCGGTCCGCATCGAGTCTCTTGTTGGTAGGGGGTAGATCATCGACCTTCACACGACTCCAGACACCGCCAGCGAGCAGGAACGGGCAGCGGTCGACTCGGTCCTCGGCGAGCCTTTGTCGCGTTGGGATGGTGGGCTGGACCGCTCAACGTCCGACGACCGGGTGGCGTACCGAGGGTTCCACCGGGCCGCCTCGGAACGCCATCTCCTCCTTCCTGTTCTCCATGCCGTGCAGGATGCGGTTGGGTGGGTGAGCCACGGTGCGATCAACTACATCGCCACCCGGCTCAACCTCGGACCCGCCGAGGCGTATGGGGTGGCGACGTTCTACGACCTGATCGCCACCGAGGAGCGGCCAGCGCGGGTTGCCCACGTCTGCAACGACATCGCCTGCAAGGCATCCGGTGTCGATGCCATGCTTGGCCGACTCGAACAGGAGCTTGGTCCGGCAGATACCGACGTCAACGGCGTCATGTGGAAGCACACGCCATGTCTCGGCCAGTGTGACAAGGGGTCCGCCGCGTTTGTCCAGGTGGCAGGGGGTGGCAACCACGTGATCGCACCCGTGGAGGTTGGAACGCTCACTGAGCTGCTGCATGCGTCAGAGCCTCGCGACGATGTCGCCCCAGCGGCCTCCCTCCAGTCCGGGACGTCGCTTCTCGGCAGGGTCGGTGTCACACCGACCCTCGATGGGTATCGGGCCGATGGCGGGTTCGAAGCCCTTGACCTCGCGATCTCCCATGGTCCTGACTGGATCATCGAACAGGTCATTGCCAGTGGGATCAGGGGCCGCGGAGGTGCAGCGTTCCCCGCGGGCCTCAAGTGGAGGTCGGTGGCCGGCCACGACGGCACGAAATTCGTTGTCTGCAACGCAGACGAATCCGAACCAGGCACGTTCAAGGATCGGGTGCTCCTTGAGAACGACCCGTACGCCATCATCGAGGCTCTCACGATTGCGGGTCTCGCCGTGGGCGCCGAACACGGGTACCTCTACATCCGGGACGAGTACCCGGTTGCCCTTGGCATCATCACGGAGGCGCTCGACGCCGTCCGGGCAGCGGGTCTTTTGGGTGAGAACATCCTCTCGTCTGGTCACACGTTTGAGATCGAGACGAGGCGAGGGGCAGGTGCGTACATCTGTGGTGAGGAGACGGCACTGTTCAACTCCATCGAGGGGTACCGACCCGAGCCACGCCAGAAACCGCCGTTTCCGGTCGATGCCGGTCTCTTTGGGAGACCAACACTCATCAACAACGTCGAAACGCTCGCCAACATCCCCCTGATCCTCCGCAACGGTGGGGAGGCGTTCGCCGGCATCGGGACCGAGGATTCGAAAGGAACGAAACTGTTCTGTGTGTCGGGCAACGTCACGACACCCGGCGTGTTCGAGGTTCCGTTCGGCGCCACGGTTCGTGACCTCATCGGGCTTGCGGGTGGGCCGACGTCAGACATTGCAGCCGTCCTCATCGGGGGAGCGGCAGGTTCGTTCCTCCTCCCCGACGATCTCGATCTTCCGCTGACGTTCGAGTCGACCCGGGAGCGGGGGATCGGTCTTGGATCGGGGGTGGTGATCATCTTTGATTCGTCGGTTGATCTCGTCGGGATCGTCGATCGTATCGCTGAGTTCTTCAAGGATGAATCCTGCGGTCTGTGCACACCATGCCGTGTCGGGACGGTCAGGCAGAGTGAGTCCCTGGTCCGGTTTGGGGCCCCCGATGGTGACCAGGATCATGAACGCGGCCTTCTCGACCAGCTTGATCAGGCGCTCCGGGATGGTTCGGTCTGTGGACTCGGGCAGGCAGCGTCGATCGCCGTACAGTCGGCGCTGGCGCTCGGACTGATCGGAGGCCCGCGATGATCGAGACACGCATCGATCCACCGAGGCCACTGGTGACGTTCACGATCGACGGCGTTGAACGGGCTGCACCGGCTGGTACCACCATTCTCGAGGCGTGTCGAGATTCGGAGATCGACATCCCGACGCTGTGCTACCTCGACACCCTCACGGCGTTCAACGCGTGCCGGGTCTGTGTGGTCGAGGTCGAGGGATCCCGCACCCTGGTTCCCTCGTGCTCGCGCGAGGTCACCGAGGGTCTCAACGTCACGACCGAGTCCGACCGGGTCGTCGCGACCCGCAAGACGGTGTACGAACTCCTCGCGTCGTCGGTCGATCTTTCCTTGGTCGACGATGAGACGGCCGGGTTTATGGCACGGTACGACGTCGACGTCACCCGGTTCGCCGTCGAGGACCGACCAATCCGTGCCGTCAAGATCGAGGATGACATGTACATCCGCGATTATGACAAGTGCATCATGTGTTTCCGTTGCGTCGCCGCGTGTGGCCCCGACGCCCAGAACACGTTCGCCATCGACGTCGCGGGTCGTGGGCTTGGGGCCACCATCTCCACCGAGTTCGACATCGTGCTCCCGGAGTCGGCGTGCGTGTACTGCGGCAACTGCGTGGCCGTGTGCCCAACGGGTGCGCTGATGGTCAAGACCGAGTTTGATCTACGAGCCGCCGGTGACTGGAGGCCCGAGGATCAGACGGTGAGCACGACGATCTGCTCGTTCTGTGGGGTTGGGTGCAACCTCGAGTTGCATGTCCAGGACAACCGCATCGTCAAGGTCACCTCACCCATGGACCACGACATCACCAGCGGGCACCTCTGCATCAAGGGTCGCTTCGGATGGAGCTACATCCAATCAGAAGACGCGTGACGTCGGCATGGGCATTGACGATGGAGCCTCGATGACCGACGAACGACGTCCGTTCCCCATGAATGAGCGCAAGCCGACGACGATCTGGCGGACGGTTCGGTATCGCGGGGAGCTCTGGACGGAGGCTGCGGACGTCCTGACCACCGAGGGGCCGGTCGAGTACCGGATCGCAGGGGTTCCCGTAGCGGTCCTCATGAGGACACCGGGACGTGATCTCCAACTCGGAATGGGGTTTGCGATCACCGAAGGCATCGTTGTTGGTCCGCACGAAATTGCCGGCATCGAACCGGTCGAAGGCGCTGCCCAAGGGGACCGCTACGACATCCGGCTGAGCGACGGGGTCGAGATCGATCCGGAGCAGTTCAGACGAAACGTCTTTGCGTCGTCCTCGTGTGGGGTGTGTGGCAAAGCCTCGATCGATGCGGTGCTGGTGGCAAGCCGAACACCACCGCCGGGGCCGTTCGTATCACCGGGGTTCGTCACATCCCTGCCCGGTCTCATGCGGGCGACGCAGAAACAGTTCGATCTCACCGGCAGCCTCCATGCCGCAGCAGCGTTCGCCCCCGATGGGCAGCTCCTTGCCGTCGAGGAGGACATTGGCAGACACAACGCCGTCGACAAGTTGATCGGGGGCTTGGCGGTTCGTACCTGGCCGATCGGAGAGGTGGTCCTCGCCGTGTCCGGTCGGATCGGGTTCGAGATCGTTCAGAAGGCCGCAGTTGCGGGGATCCCGATGGTGGTCGGCGTCTCGGGGGCGTCGTCGCTCGCCGCCGAACTGGGGGAGACCACCGGCGTCACGGTCATCGGGTTCGTGCGTGAGGACGGGTTCAACGTCTACAGCGGCAGAGAACGCATCAGGTGACCCAGCGCGATCAGCGGCCCAGTTCGAGTTCTACCACAACGAGGGTTGCGTGGTCCATGAATTCGTGAATCCACGGCTCTCGATTGGTTGGTGCGTGCACCAGGTCCTGTGGGACCACGATCACCACGGCGTCCTCCTCTCGGATCACCCGGGGCTGGGGGTCGTCGGTCAGGAGCAGACGGAACGCGAGGGAGTCCCATACGGTGACAGCGACGGTGTGCCCATGGGAGAGGGTGGCGTACTCGCTCTCGGTGACACGGAGTCGGATCTCTGCGTCCGTCAATCTGATCTTCATGCTGGGGCACCTCCGGTCAGGGCAGCGTACTCCTCGGGTGTGTTGACGTTCGTGAGGGTATGGGGATCGGCTGGCACGTGTTCCACCGTCCCCACCTGGTCGAGCAGACCGAACACGGAGTGTTGCTGGTGCCTCAGACGGTCGACGATGAGTGGTCCAAGACCCGAACCGTAGGTGGCACAGAGCGGCTGGACGGTGTCCCCGCTTGTGGCGATACGGGCACACAGCGACCCGACCCGTGGCTCAACGAGTCGTTCGACGAGGTCGCTCGTGATGAGAGGCATGTCCACGGGTACCACCATGACCGGACGGCCATCGCTGTGGTCAAGCGCTGCGAGGATTCCGGCGAGGGGCCCCGCATCCGCAACCGGATCAGGGATCACCGGATGGGGACCGTCGTAGGTGCCGCCACACACCACGACGTCAGCGAGAACGAGTGACAGCGTGCCGATGACGTGATCGATGATACGGACACCGAGATGCGTGAGATCAGCTTTTGATGACCCCATCCGCGACGCCTTGCCGCCGGTGAGGACTGCTCCGAGCGTGTGGGTGATCACCCCGTGAGCGTACCCCACGGTGATGTGTGCCCGGCACCGTCGTCCCGGTGCTGTGATGTCGACGGTGGTGGTTGCCCCAACGTGGCCTGACTGGCACGGATCAGGAGTTGGACACCAACCCCGCGACGTCAGCGGTGGTCGTGGCCCGGCTACCCCAGCGCATGAAGGCGTACCCGACAAGGCCGGTGATGGCAGCGCCGAGGCCGAAGAAGACCAGTGATCCGTTGTAGAGCCGGTCAATGGAGGTGCCGATCAGCGCACCGATGAGGGTGACCGATGCACCGATGATCGCAGCCGCCGTCCCGGCAACAGGACCCATCGGCACCATCGCGATCGCGTTGAGGTTCGGCACCAGAAGGGAGTGTCCGATCAGGACCGGCAGAAGCGTGATCAGGAACAGCGTGATGTGTGGGTGCCCGCCGGTGGCAAGCATCGCCAGTCCCATGACCACCCCGGCGATGATGTGCATGGTGAAGATGGCATCGATGAGCCTGTGGAGGGACATCCGCCTCAACAGACGAGTGTTGACGAGGGTGGCTGCTCCCATCACCAGCGCGGTACCACCGAAGATGAGGGGGAACCATGCCTGCAACCCGAAGATGTCCTCGATGATCAACTGGGACGAGGCAAGGTACGACGTGAAGAACCCAAAAATGACGGCTTGTGCCAGGGTGTACCCGACCGTTGTCCGGCTGGAGAGGACAAACCTCCCTGCTTTCACGATGCGGCCGACCGTGAACGGAATCCGATCCTCAACCCGATGGGTTTCGGGCAGACGGAGCGTCCAGAGACCCACCGCAACCGCTGCAAACGCCATGAAGAAGAAGATCCAGTTCCACGATGCGAACACGAGGATCAGCGATCCCAAGGTCGGTGCAAAGATCGGGATGAGGACGAAGATGGCCATGATGAACGACATGGCATGAGCCATGGCGGTCCCCACATAGGTGTCGCGCACGATCGCCCGCGCAACGGTTTGAGGGGCCGCTGCGCCGAACCCCCACACGAACCGGGTGAGGAGGAGGGCGCCAAAGCTGGGGGCGGTGCCAGCAGCAACCGCGCAAACGACGTACACGGCCAACCCCAAGTAGAGCACCTTCTTGCGGCCGAGAGCGTCAGACACGGCACCCCAGATGAGCTGCCCCGTTGCCAGACCAAAGAAGAAGAACGTCACGATGCCGGCAACATCGTTGGACTCCTGCGACCGCCCGAACTCCCTCCCGATCTCGCCCAGTGCAGGCAGCATCATGTCGATGGAGAGCGCGACCACCGCCATCATCATTGACAGCATCAGGGTGAACTCAAAACGGCTCAGTTTGGTTTCGATCAGGTCGCGCGCGGCATTCATCAGTACATGTTCTCCAAGCCGTTGAGAGTATGGGTCTCACCGTGTTGAGAAGCCGGTCCTTGGTGTTGCAACCAGCGGTGGATGATCCGCCTCGCGGTACCTACCGCAGCAGGGTTGACCGGGGGTTGCTGCCCTCCCTCGGCGCAGCATGGGGTGGTGCAGTACCGTGTGACCATGACGACGCTGCATCTCGTTGACGGCACCTACGAACTGTTCCGTGCCCACTTTGGTGCTCCACCCCGCCAGACCCCGCAGGGGTGGGAGATCGGTGCGGTCCACGGCGTTGTGTCGTCGATGTTGAAACTCCTGGCAGAACCAGACGTCACCCACGTTGGGGCGGCGTTTGACTCCGTCATCGAATCATTCCGCAACACCCTCTATGACGGGTACAAGACCGGTGAGGGAACTCCTCCGGAACTGCATGCCCAGTTCCCGGTCGCGGAGCGGGCCATGGAGGCGATCGGTGTCACGGTCTGGTCGATGATCGAACAGGAGGCAGACGATGGGTTGGCAGCGGCTGCAACCAAGTTTGTGGGACAGGTCGACCAGATCATCATCATGAGTCCCGACAAGGACATGACCCAACTCTTCGGGAATCCGAAGATTGTCGGGTATGATCGCCGCGCCGAGATGCTGATCAACGCCGACGCCGTCCGTGCGAAGTTCGGCGTGTCCCCCGACTCGATACCCGACTACCTCGGCCTCGTTGGGGACACCGCCGATGGCATTCCTGGTCTCCCCGGGTGGGGTGCCAAGTCGGCAGGGACACTGTTGGACCGGTATGGACACATCGAAAACATCCCTCCCTCCGACCAGGACTGGGATGTCAAGGTCCGCGGCGCCGCCAAGCTCGCGGAGACGCTCCGGGATCACATGGCCGAGGCGTTGCTGTTCAAGGACCTCGCAACCCTGAGGACCGATGCTGACATACCAGAGGAACTGGAGGATCTGCGTTGGAAGGGTGTCCATCGCGAAGCGTTCCTCACGTTGTGCGACGAGCTCGGATGGGACTCGATCAGAACCCGACCCACCAAGTGGCAGTGAACCGCCGCTGAGAGCTCACGGCTTGTGAGGATCGGTCAGTTCTGCCGGATGGCCACGAGTTGGGTGGCCCCGGTTTCGTCGAACGTCCGGAGGGTGTTGCCCGTGATGGCGTAGGAGGTGGTGTTGGCCAGGGCGGTGATCATGCTCTGTTCCTGTTCCATGATGCCAGAGGGGGTGCTGCACAGTTTGCGGGTGGTGCCCACGGGACCGATGGCAAGCGTCCCCCCACCTGCCTCGTAGGTCGCGGTCAGGTTGTTGCACCCCGTTGACCCCGAAAGACGCTCCCCCTCGTCGAACACCAGCGTCGGGTGGGAGGTGGTAACGACCGATTGGACACCGCCGTGCCCGTTGTTGATGGATGTCACGGACCACTGTGAACCGGGCAGGGTGGTGTTGGCCATCGAGAGTTCCATCACGGTGAAGCCCTCAGCCGACAGCCATGCCGTTGTACCGTCAACCGACCACCGGTCGGCGACGGTGAGTGCGCGGTGGATGTCTGTTTCCTGGGCTGTGCGGAGGGGGTCGCACGCCATCAGGGTCGTCCGTAGAACACCGACCGCGATCGTTCCGTCCGCCCCGATCTCTGCGGGTCCGGAGAAGCTGTTGCAGCCGGTGTCCCCAGAGACCTCGGACTCGGTGAACTGGAGGTACGGCAAGGTGTCGGGGACGGTCTCGTGCAACCGGCCATCGGCATCAGCGACCGTTCTGATCTCCCACTGTTCCTCAAGCAAACCCATGTGTCCTTCTCCGTTGGGGGTCGAGCACGCACCAACCAGTCCTGTCGCAACGAGGACCAACAGCGCAATGTGGTGACGGCGGTACATGTGACGCTGACGTTACCTCCGCGTTCTCGGCCCCACTGTCTCACATTGAGGCCTGTTGGTGTCAGATTCTGGTTGAATTCGTCCCGTGCCCGTGATCTCCGTATCGAATCTCGTCAAGACGTACGGTGACGTTCGCGCCGTGAACGGTATCGAGTTCAGCATCGAACAAGGTGAGGTGTTCGCGCTGCTTGGGCCGAACGGCGCAGGGAAGACGACAGCGGTTGAGATCCTTGAGGGCCATCGAAAGCGTACGTCCGGTGACGTCTCGGTCCTTGGGTTTGACCCCCATGATGCTCCTCGTGAGTTTCGGGATCGGATCGGGATCGTTCTCCAGCAATCGGCGATCGAGGCGCAACTGTCCGTGAAGGAAGCGATCGACATCTACGGCGCTCTGTACCGCAAGCGGCGGCCCACGGGTGAGTTGATCGAGTTGGTGGGGCTGGAGGAGAAGGCACACGCCCGGATCAAGACCCTGTCGGGTGGTCAGAAACGCCGACTTGAGCTCGCGCTCGGCATTGTCGGTGACCCCGACATGCTGTTTCTCGATGAACCGACGACGGGGTTCGATCCGTCAGCACGGCGGCAGGCGTGGGGGGTGATCGAGAACCTGGTTGCCCTTGGCAAGACCGTTCTGCTGACAACCCACTACATGGATGAAGCCCAGCACCTTGCTGATCGTGTGGCGGTGATCGTGGGAGGCAGCATTGTCGCCGAAGGTACTCCCGACTCCCTTGGTGGACGGGAGACCTCCGCGACACTCATCACCTTCCGAGCTGATCTTCGTGACGGCGACGCGTTCCCGCTCCCTGACATCTCCGTCTCGCTGGAAGGGGTGGTCACCGTTCGCTCCACAACACCCACCAGGGACGTGCACATCATCTCGGGGTGGGCGGTCGAGCGCGGCGTCGAACTCGACGATCTCAGGGTCACCCGGCCCTCCCTGGAGGATGTCTACCTCGATCTGACGAAGGAGGATGTGTGACGCAACGGCATCCATCCGCCGTGAAACTCGTCTGGGGTCAGGCGATGTATCAGAACAAGATCTTCTTCAGGAACCCGACCGCTGCATTCTTCACGTTGCTGTTCCCCCTCTTGATCTTCATCGTGTTCTCGCTCATTTTTGGGAACCAACCGATCATCGGTCTCGGGATCAATGTCGCTCAGTACTACGCCCCTGCACTGGCGGTCTTTGGTGTCGTCTCTGCGACGTACTCCAACCTTGCGGCCACCACGGCGTATCAGCGTGATGAGGGGATTCTCAAGAGGATCAAGGGCACCCCGTTGCCGCCGAGCCTCTACATGGGTGGCAAGGTGCTCAGTGCGACCATGATCGCCACACTGTCGGCGGTCATCATGATGGTGGTCGGAGTCGTGGGGTACGGAGTCCACATCTACGCTGACACCCTACTTGCCGTGATCGTGACGTTCCTCGTCGGCGTCGCGTGTTTCGCTTCTCTCGGTCTGATGGTTGCTGCGTTTGTCTCCTCCGGTGATGCGGCAACGGCGGTGACCAACGCGACCCTGCTCCCCCTTGCGTTCATCTCGGGCGTCTTCATCATTCCTTCCGATGAAGCCCCTGCATGGCTCGATCCGGTTGCCAGCATCTTTCCCCTCAAACACTTTGCCGAACCGTTTGTGGCAGCGTTCAATCCGCTGCACACCGGTTCGGGGTTTGCGTGGTTGAGTCTCGGAGTCATGGTGCTCTGGGGTGCTGCAGGTGTCCTGATCGCTGTGCGGTTCTTCTCATGGGAGGCCACGCCGGGGCCCTCCCGCAAGGAGCGGCGTCACCGGAAGGCCGCAGCCAAGGCCTGATTGGTCCCGTTGATCATCAGCGACGTTGTGGTCTACGCTGGTGCCATGTGCGGAAGATTTGTGCAAGCGCAGACTCCAGAGTTCTACGGTGAGGTTTTCGGAGCCCGGGTGGGGGTCACCGAAGCGATCAAACCATCATGGAACGTGGCCCCGACCACGAACGTGTACGCCGTGGTCGAGTACGACCGGGACCGGGTGCTCACGTCGTTCCGGTGGGGGTTTGTGCCGTACTGGGCAACCGATCGAACGATGGGCAACCAGATCATCAACGCGAGAGTTGAATCCGCTGCACAAAAGCCGATGTTCCGTGAGTCGTACGCAAACTGTCGCTGTTTGATCCCCCTTGATGGGTTCTACGAGTGGCAGGAGAGGACAGACGGCAAGCTGCCCCACTACATCCATGGCGATGATGGGCGTCCGCTCGCTGCGGCCGGGCTGTGGTCATCCTGGACGGACAGACGGAGCGGCGAGCGACTGGAGACCTGTGCGATCCTGACCGGGAAGCCGAATGAGCTGGTCGAACCCATCCATGATCGTATGCCCGTCATCATCGAGGAGCAGCATTGGGACGCCTGGCTTGACCCAGCCAATGGTTCAGAAGCGGCCACCCCCCTGGTCGGGGTGTATCCGGCGTCCCGCCTTGTCGGGTACCCGGTGTCAACGCTGGTCAACAATGTGTACAGCAACACGGCCGACAACATCGTCCCGCTTGGGATGCCGGGCGTCGGGAGCGACTGACCGGGCCGATGGACGCACCGTCGAACGGACGTCCCTGCGTGTGCATCGAACCGAATCAGTGGCTCACTAACGTACGCACCGATGCCTGATCCAGACGATACCGCGAGCGTCCCGACCCCCGATACCGGGGTGCAGCGTTCCGTGGGGCGTCGTGTCCTGCCACGGTTGTTGATGCTTCTGCTGACCCTGGTGGTCCTGTACCTGTTCCTTCCAACGTTCATCGCGTTCTTCAATGAGTCGTACCGGCTGGCTTCCGTTGAGTGGTGGTGGTACGCGATCATGTTTGTCCTGATGTCGGGCGCCATGGTGGCTGCATGGGAGCTCAACCGGATCGCTCTTCTCAACGTGAGCTGGTTCCTTGCTGGGACATCTCAACTGGTCTCGAACGCCATGGCCAAGGTCGTTCCCGGGGGTGTGGTTGCAGCCACCGCCGTGCTCTTCCAGATGTTGTCGGTGTCGGGTGTCCCACGCCAGCAGGTCGCGACCGCACTTGCCGCGGCAGGCTTCATCTCGAATCTCGTGCTCTTCTCGCTTCCGGCAATCGCGTTGATCATCGCAGCCATCTCGGCACCGGTCCCCAACGGCCTGTTGCCGGTTGCCGCTGCTGGATCCGTGTTCTTCGTGGTCATGTTCATCGTTGCGTTTGCCTTGGTGAAGTACGACAGAGTGCTTCTGACCGTCGGTCGGTACATCGAAGCGATCGTCGGTTGGTTGGCGAAACGATTCAACCGTCCATGGACATCCACGGCAGAGGGGTGGCTTGTGCGTCGCAACGAAGTGGTGGAGGCTCTTGGCGTCCGCTGGTTCAAGGTACTGGCTGCAGCAGTCCTCAACTGGCTACTTGAGTACCTCGTCCTGGTGGTCGCTCTCTACGCCATCGGTTCGGAGGCCCGACCGAGCCTCGTGCTTGTCGCGTTTGCGGGGGCGTCCGTTCTCGGCATGATCCCCATCACCCCTGGTGGCCTCGGCTTTGTGGAGTTCGGTCTCGTCGGCATGTTGGTGGCTTCAGGAGTCCCCGCGACCGAGGCCACCCTGGCAACCCTTGCCTACCGGCTCTTCCATTTCTGGCTCCCGATCCCCGCTGGAGCGGTTGCCTACATCCTGTTCAAACGGCGGTACGGAAAACCAGCCGATCTCCCTGTCGCCTCGTAACCGGCGCACGTCGGGGACGGCACCGCTGGTACCCTTGGCTGGCTGTTGACGTCTTGCAGGAGAGCTGGTCACCGGCGCCGAAGGAGCAACCGCCCCGGGAATCTCTCAGGCACACGGACTGCAGGAAACAGGCGATCTGGAAAGCAGGGTCCGCCCCACCGAGGGGGAGAGCCACGAGGTGGTGAACCGCTCGGGTTGCGAGACAGACGGGGCTCAACGTGAAAGCGAGGAGTTGCCAGATGTTGTCCCAACAGCCCACACCTTTTGTTGACCGCCACATCGGACCATCCGACGCCGATGTGGAACACATGCTTGATGTTCTGGGGTTGGTGTCCGTCTCCGCGTTGGTCGACGCGGCGGTCCCCTCCAGCATCCGCACGGATGAACCGTTGGAGGTTGCGGGGCCCCACACCGAGCAGGAGGCGATCGAAGCACTCCGCCACCTCGCAACGAAGAACGAGGTGTTCCACTCCTTCATCGGGCTCGGGTACCACGGGACGATCACGCCGGGGGTCATCAAACGAAACATCCTTGAGAACCCTGGCTGGTACACGTCCTACACCCCGTATCAGGCTGAGATCTCCCAGGGGCGGCTCGAAGCGTTGATCAACTTCCAGACCATGGTGTGTGATCTCACCGGCATGGAGATCGCAAACGCGTCCCTTCTTGACGAGGCCACGGCCGTCGCTGAGGCAATGACACTCCTCAAGCGCGTTGGCACGAGCAAGAACACCTCCTTTTTCGTTGACAGCGACCTCCATCCCCAAACCATCGATGTCGTCATGACACGGGCAACACCCCTCGGGTACACCGTCATCGTCGGGGATCCCCAGACGGATCTCATCCCAGAAGAAGTCTTCGGGGCCGTTCTCGCGTACCCAGGGTCGTCGGGGAGGGTGGCCGACATCACCCCGACCATCGACCATTGTCACTCGACGGGTGCCCTGGTCGCGGTCGCTACCGATCTGCTCGCGTCTGCCATCATCACGCCTGCTGGTGAGCTCGGGGCTGATGTCGTTGTGGGTTCATCACAACGGTTTGGTGTGCCCATGATGTTTGGTGGGCCCCACGCAGGGTTCATGGCGACCCGCTCCGAGTACCAGCGGTCGCTTCCTGGCCGACTGGCCGGGGTGTCGGTGGACACGAAAGGGCGCATCGCGTACCGCCTCACCCTCCAGACCCGTGAACAACACATCCGCAGGGATCGTGCAACGTCAAACATCTGCACCGCCCAGGTTCTTCTCGCGGTGATGGCGGGGATGTACGCCGTGTATCACGGAGCGGACGGAGTCCGCGCCATTGCCGAGCGGGTGCACGCCCAGACCTCGGTACTCGCAGGTGACCTGGTGGCTGGTGGGGTCGGGGTGGTGCATGACTCCTGGTTCGACACCCTGACTATCCGTGTGGATGACGTCGACGAGACACTTCGGAGAGCACGGGACCACAGGATGAATCTCAGGTCCGTTGATCACCAAACGGTTGCCGTCTCAATCGATGAGACGACAACCGACGAGCACCTCGCCGCGTTGCGGGACGTCTTCGGGGTGGGCCAAGGTACCTCCGCACCGACCGGGATCCCGCCACATCTCCGGCGCACCTCGGCGTTTCTTGAACACCCGACGTTTCATCGGTACCGATCCGAGACCGAGATGTTGCGGTATCTGCGCCGCCTCCAGGACAAGGACATCGCGCTTGATCGGTCCATGATCCCGCTTGGGTCGTGCACGATGAAACTCAACGCAACCAGTGAGATGGAACCCATCTCCTGGCCCGAGTTTGCCGACATGCACCCGTTTGCGCCTCTCGAGCAGGCGACCGGATATCTCGAGATGATCGGTCTCCTTGAGAGCTGGCTTGCATCGATCACCGGGTACGACGCTGTTTCGGTCCAACCGAACTCGGGGGCCCAGGGGGAGTTCGCTGGTCTCCTGACGATTCGGGGGTACCACGACGCCAACGGAGACCATCACCGGAATGTGTGTCTCATCCCCGCGTCGGCCCACGGTACGAACCCCGCGTCGGCATCGATGGCAGGGATGAAGATTGTGGTGGTCAGATCCGACGACGACGGTTCGATTGATGTTGAGGATCTCAGGGCAAGAGCGGCTGAACATGCCGAGAACCTGGCAGCCATCATGGTGACGTACCCATCGACCCATGGGGTGTTTGAGGAAGCGATCACGGAGATCTGTGAGATCGTCCACGAACACGGCGGTCAGGTGTACGTCGATGGTGCCAACCTCAACGCGATGGTTGGGTTGGCGAAACCAGGCTTGTTCGGCGGTGACGTTTCTCATCTGAACCTCCACAAGACGTTTGCGATCCCGCATGGCGGGGGTGGTCCCGGTGTCGGACCGATCGGGGTCAGAAGCCATCTGGCGCCCTACCTGCCGGGTCACGGTCTGGTCCCCGACCTGCCAGGATTCGGGAACGGGATGGGGGCCGTGTCGGCCGCTCCGTGGGGGTCTGCCGGCATCCTCGCCATCTCATGGATGTACATCGCGATGCTCGGCCCCGAGGGGTTGCGTCGTTCCAGTGAGGTTGCGGTGCTGTCTGCGAACTATGTCGCGGCACGTCTTGCCCCGTACTACCCCGTGCTCTACACCGGTCCTGGTGGGTTGGTGGCCCACGAATGCATCATCGACATCCGCCAAATCGAGACCGAGACGGGGGTCACGAACGAGGACATCGCAAAACGCCTCATCGACTACGGGTTCCACGCCCCCACGATGTCGTTCCCGGTCGCGGGAACGCTCATGATTGAACCGACCGAGTCAGAGTCGCTCGTCGAGTTGGACCGGTTCGTCGAAGCGATGATCGCCATCAGAGCCGAGATCGATGCCGTTGCAGCCGGTTCGGTTCCCGTGGAGGCGTCCGTCCTGCGCAACGCCCCCCACCCGGCTGAGGACCTCCTCGTCACAGAGTGGGACAAGCCGTACACCAGGGAGGAGGCCGCCTACCCGATGGAGAGTCTCCGCACGAACAAGTACTGGGTCCCGGTGAGCCGCATCGACAACGCGTACGGCGACCGCAACATCTTCTGCACCTGCCCACCCCCCGACACCTACCAATAGGTCCTTTTCGGCATACCCAGGGTATGAACCCACCCTCACGGTGGGTTGTGGCCCACAGAATGCGGAAATGGATCAGGTAAGGGGGGATTCGAGGGCGTCGACCACGGCGCTCAGGAAGCGCT
>CAZULI010000007.1:0-2214 GCA_964621095.1 uncultured Acidimicrobiaceae bacterium
GTGCTGGCCGGGTTGTCAAGATCATTGAATAACTGAACAAACGAACAAAGAGAGAGTTTCATGGCAGACGAGCATCGGATCCGTATCCGACTCAAGGCGTACGACCACTCGGTGGTTGATGAGTCGGCGAAAAAAATCGCGGATACGGTGACGCGCACCCAAGCGAAGATCAAGGGACCGGTTCCCCTTCCGACCCGTGTGCATCGCTATACGGTCATCCGCGGACCACATGTGGACAAGACATCCCGGGAACACTTTGAGATGCGCATCCACAAGCGGCTCATCGACATCCTTGAGCCAACCCCGAAGACCGTGGACTCACTCATGCGCCTGGATCTTCCCGCCGGCGTGGAAGTGGAGATCAAGACATGAACGCAATCATCGGGGAGAAGCTGGGCATGACCCAGATCTTCGACGAGGAGAACCGCGCGGTTCCGGTGACGGCCGTCAAGGCTGGTCCCGTCGTCGTGACACAGATCAAACGTCCCGAGACGGACGGGTACACGGCGATCCAGATCGCGTTCAAGGAGATGGCCGCCAGCAAGGCAGGTCGCCCAGCGACGGGTCACTTCGCCAAGGCGGGTGTTGCACCCCACCGCCACGTCATCGAGGTCCGTGTTGATGATGCCGCTGCGTTCAAGCTCGGACAGCAGATCACGATCGCCGATGTGCTCGAAGCGGGTCAGAAGGCCGATATCACCGGCATCTCAAAGGGCAAGGGGTTTGCCGGGGTCATGAAGCGCCACAACTTCAAGGGCCAAGGCGCAGGACACGGTGTTCACAAGGTCCACCGTGCCCCCGGTTCCATCGGGGCGTGCGCCACACCGGCGCGTGTCTTCAAGGGGAAGCGTCTCGCGGGTCGTATGGGTGGTGATCAGGTGACGATGATGAACATCGAGGTCATCCAGGTCGACCCAGAGCGGAACCTGGTGCTCCTTCGTGGTGCCATCCCCGGCCCAAAGGGAGCGATTGTGGTTCTCAGGGAGGCGGTGAAAGCCAATGGCTGACAACCTCACGGCTGAGCTCTACTCAGCAGATGGTGCCTCCAAGGGAACCGTCACCCTGAGCGCTGAGATTTTTGGCATCGAACCGAACATGGCCGTCATGCATCAGGTCGTCACGGCCCAGCTCGCCGCCAAGCGGGCCGGCACGCACTCGACGAAGACTCGGGGCGAGGTCAGCGGCGGAGGCCGCAAACCATGGGCCCAGAAGGGTCTCGGTCGTGCCCGTCAAGGATCGTCCCGTGCTCCCCAGTGGGCCGGTGGCGGGGTGGCTCACGGCCCCAAGCCGCGTGACTACCGTCAGCGGACGCCGAAGAAGATGCGTCGTCTGGCTCTCAGAAGCGCACTCTCGGTGCGAGCAGCCGACGGTCAGATCAAGGTCGTCGAGGACTTCGCGGCATGGAGCGAGCCAAGGACGAAGAACGCAACGGCGCTCCTGGCAGCAATGGGGGTCACCGGCAAAGTGCTCCTCATCGCCGAGGACCACGAGCGGGTCGCGATCAAGTCCTTCCGCAATCTCGACCAGGTGATCGCCCACAACCTTGGCCAGGCCAACACCTATGACGTGTTGTGGGCCGACACGATCATCATGAGTCAAGGGACACTTGAGCTCGGCCAGAGCGCACCCCGTGGCTCAGCCGAACACGCCGTCGGTGCTGAGCGGTCGAAGTCCGAGCGGCGGGCCGAGGGCGTTGACGACCAGAGCGAGGGGGCCGCGTCGTGAAGAACCCACGCGACATCATCCTGGCGCCGGTTGTGTCCGAGAAGTCATACGACCTCGTGGCCGATTCGGGGGTCTACACGTTCGTTGTGGACCGACGATCGAACAAGACCGAGATCAAGGAAGCAATCCAGACAATCTTTGATGTGAAGGTTGTCTCTGTCAACACGATGAATCGTCCGGGCAAGCGCAAGCGAACCGGATACACGATCGGCAAGCGCAAGGACACCAAGCGCGCGATCGTCACCCTCGCCGAGGGCGATTCCATCGACGTTTTTGAGGTATAGATCATGGCCGTCAAGAATCTCAAGCCAACCTCACCCGGACGTCGATTCCAGACCGTCTCCAGTTTTGACACGATCACGACATCGACCCCCGAAAAGAGCCTGCTGGCCCCGAAGACACGTTCATCAGGGCGCAACTCCCATGGGAGGATCACGTCACGTCACCGTGGCGGAGGCCACAAGCGGCGGTACCGCATCATTGATTTCC